>DSBE01000097.1 GCA_011053085.1 Chloroflexota bacterium | reverse complement strand
ATCTGTCCAAAGGAGTGACCTTCACCGCACTCGATATCACCGAGCGCAAAAAGGCAGAAGCATTCATCCGCAACATGAACGTAGTCCTGGAGGACATGGTGCAAAACCGCACCGCAGAGCTGCAGAAAGCCAATGAAGAATTACGCTCCTTCGCTTATTCCATCTCCCATGACCTGCGGGCGCCCTTGCGCGCCATCGATGGCTTCTCACGCATTCTCATCGAAGAATATGCTGAACAATTGACCGCCGATGCCCGCCGCTACCTGAACCTGTGCCGCGAAAACGCCATCACCATGGGCAAGCTGATCGAAGGGCTGCTGGAATATTCACGCACCGGCCGCCAGGGTATCCACCTGCAGATGGTCGAACCTGAAACCCTGGTACGCACGGTGCTGGCTGACCTGCGGCACGAATACCCCGACCATTCCGCCCAGATCAGCGTCGGCAGGCTGCCAGCTTGCCTGGCAGACGCCATGCTGCTCAAGCAAGTCTATCAAAACCTGCTGCAGAATGCTTTCAAATTCACCAGCAAAAAAACATCTTCCCAAATTGAAATCGGTTGTGATAAGATAAATGAACAAGTAATTTATTATGTCAAAGATGACGGTGTTGGCTTTGACATGCGCTATGCTGACCGCCTGTTCGGTGTCTTTCAACGGCTGCACGGAATGACTGAATATGAAGGCACCGGCATAGGACTTGCCATCGTACAACGAATTATCCATCGCCTGGGGGGAGAAATCTGGTGTGAGGCAGAAGTTGACCATGGCGCTACTTTCTTCTTTACCATCAACCCAACTGAAGGACTCACCAATGACTAAGAAACAGAAACTTATCGAAATTCTGTTGGTGGAAGACAACCCCAACGACGAAGAATTGACCCTTCACGCTTTACGAAAGAACAAGATCATCAACACCATCCATGTGGTGCGTGACGGTGAAGAAGCCCTTGAGTATATATTCTGCCAGGGCAAGTACAGCCATCGCTCGATCAACAAACCGCCTAAGGTCATTCTGCTGGACCTGAAGCTGCCCAAGGTGGAAGGGCTCGAAGTGCTGCGCCAGATCAAACGCGATGACCGCACCCGCACCATCCCGGTGGTGGTGCTGACCTCTTCACAGTTGGAACGCGACATCGTCGAAAGTTACCGGCTGGGGGTCAACTCTTTTGTTTCCAAGCCGGTGGAATTCGATGAATTCACCCGCGCTGTCTCTGACATCGGCCTGTATTGGGCCATCCTCAACCAACCCGTTCCGACTGAAGAGGTGGACTGACCCGCTATGGATGCTGTCTTGAAAATCCTGCTGCTCGAAGACAACCCCTATGATGCTGAATTAATCCTGCGTGAATTGCAGCGTCAGGGGGTGACGTTCACACATACCATCGCGCAGAACCAGCAGGAATTTTTAAAGGGTATCCGCGAAAAACCTGACATCATTCTGGCAGATTATGCCCTGCCGCAATTCAACGCTCGTGAGGCATTACGGCTGCTGACAACCAAAAGCCTGCCCATACCCGTGATCGTCATCAGCGGCACCATCGGCGAAGAGATCGCCGTTGATATGATCCGTCAGGGGGCTGCTGACTACCTGATGAAAGACCGCCTGGGACGTCTTGCCAGCTCGATTGCCATGGCGCTGGAGTCCAATCACCTGCGGCTGGAAAACCAGCGCTATATGCAGGAACTGGAAGAAAGCACCGCCCGTTATCGCAGCTTGTTCGAAGACTCTCCCATCTCGCTGTGGGAAGAAGATTTCTCAGAGGTAAAGGTCTACTTAGAAACACTGACCGACAGCGGCGTCAGCGATCTTGAGGCTTATTTCAACGAAAACTCATCTGAGTTTATTAAACTGACGGGACTCCACAGAATCCTGTCTGTCAACCAGGCGACTGTTGAACTGTATGAGGCTGAAAGCAATGCAGACGCATTGGCAAAGTTAGGCGGCCTCTTTTCAGAACAATCGCGCCGCCAATTTCTGGACTATGTCCTGCGATTTCACCAGGGACAAACCGCCTGGCGGTCTGAGGCAGAGCATCTCACCATCAAAGGCAGGGGCATTCATGTCTCTGTCAATATCGCCATCGCCCCCGGCTATGAAACCACCTGGGCGAAGGTATTTGTCTCCGTCGTTGACCTGAGCGAACTGAGCAAAGCCCAGCAACAGGTGCAGCAGTCTGAATCATTGCTGCGTTCGGTGTTTGATTCTTCTCCTGATTGGATCATGGTTAAAGATCGGCATCATCGCTTTGTGTTAGCAAACAAAGCGTTCGCCGAAGATATCGGCCTCACACCCGAAGACATCATCGGCAAAACTGACCTTGAGATTGGTTTTGAGAAAGAAGATGTGTTGGGTTCTAAACACAAAACAGGATTGTTAACTTCCGATAAGCGCGTGTTCGATACCGGAAAATCGATTCAATCCTATGAAACTTCCCTTCGACACACCAACGGCAGACGATGGCTGTTTGATTCCATCAAAAGCCCGTTGTTCGATGAAGCCGGCCATATCTGGGGTGTGATGGGTATCGGCCGTGATGTCACCGAACGCCACAAAACCGAGCAGGTGCTGGAAGAAACCCGTCAAAACTTTGAACATCTGTTCAACTCGCTCAACGATGGCGTCGCTGTCATCTCCTTGGAGGGTATCATCCTCGAATCCAACCCCGTCTTCTATAAAACCCTTGGCTATACCCGTGAAGAGATGATCGGCATGCCATTATCCATCATTGATAGGCCCGAACACACTGCGGAAATTAATGAGCGCATGGGCCGCATTCAGGCCAACGGCGAGGCAACTTTTGTCAGCAAGTACCGCACCAAAGATGGCCGTATCATCCCGGTGGAAGTCAATACCAGCCTGACCACGTATCAGGGCGCAACAGCCATCCTTTCCATTTCGCGTGACATCACCGAACGAGTGGAAGCAGAAGCTGCCCTGCGCGCCTCTGAAGAGCAATACCGCCTGCTTTTCCACACCGTGCCCGAAATGATCCTCATTCTCAACAACAAACTTGAAATACTGCATGCCAACACCGCTGCCAGCGATCTTACCGGCTATTCGTTGGAT
>DSBE01000288.1 GCA_011053085.1 Chloroflexota bacterium | reverse complement strand
ACGCAGGTGTTGCCAAAGCCATCAATAATACCGGCTACCCACATTATGTCGGCCACGAGTTTCATCCGAAACACCATTATCTGCAATCCCTTAAACAAGCGTATAATGTTTGCAACGTACAGTAAAAATTCCCGATAGCAGGCAAAGGAGTACATTATGCAAGAGTTTCCACGCACCATGGTTGGCGGTGTTTCTGTGCCGCGGCTCATTATCGGCACCAACTGGTTTTTAGGCTACTCCCACACATCCTTGGCCAAAGACAAATTCATCAAGGATTTTCAAAACCGAAAGAATGTGGCAGACATTATGACCACCTTTTTCGAACATGGCATCAATGCCGTGATGGGTATGCTGACTCCATTGATGGTGGATGCCGTCAAAGAAGCCGAGGATCGCACCGGCACAAAAGGCATCATGATCGTCACCCCTCAATTCAACATACCTGGCTTCAATGCCGGTCCCGGACAGGATGCTGAAAAAGTCTTTGATGATTGCGCCAAAGCCGGCGCGACCTTCTGTTTCCCCCATCAATGCATCACAGATACTCTGATCGACAAAATGTCACGCACCATCCGCCAAATGGATTCCATCTCTGCAATGATTCGCGAACGCGATATGATCCCCGGCCTTTCCACCCACATGCCCGAAGCGGTGCAAATCGCTGACGAATCTGGTGCAGATGTCGAAACGTACATCCAACTCTATAACGCTTACGGATTCTTAATGCAGGTTGAGGTGGATTGGGTGATGAAGGTCATCCATCGTGCCAAAAAACCCGTCATGACCATCAAACCGCTCGCCGCCGGACGATTGATGCCGGTCGTCGGACTCGCTTATGTATGGAATACCTTGCGTGACATTGATATGGTCACCATTGGCACCACCACCGTGGACGAAGCAAAAGAGGTCATTGATCTCTCATTTGATTTTTTGGAGAAACGACTGCCCGATCACAAATTGCAGGAAACCCGCAGCAAAGGGATTTTGCGCGAATTGAACAAGTGATTCATCGAAGGAGTACCTGACATGCCATACCTGATGGGAATCGATATCTCGACCACCGGTGCCAAAGCTTTGCTGATTGATTCGTCCGGTACCGTTGTTGCTTCGCAAACCACCGAACTGCCTTTGTCAACCCCCAAACCACTCTGGAGTGAACAAGATCCGGCAGATTGGTGGAACGGAATTGTCAACAGCATTCGTAAACTACTGGCGCAGACCGGCATCTCATCCAATGAAATCAAGGCCATCGGCCTGACCGGGCAGATGCACGGCCTTACCATGCTGGATGCCCAGGGCGAAGTGCTCCGACCAGCCATTCTGTGGAACGACCAGCGCACCGCCAAGCAATGTGACGATATCCGCGCTGTCGTAGGGCGAGAGAAATTCATTCAAATCACTGGCAATGACGCCTTGACTGGTTTCACCGCACCAAAAATTCTGTGGGTGAAACAAAACGAACCGGACATTTTCAAGAAAACCGCTCATATCTTGCTTCCTAAAGATTATGTCCGCTTCAGACTTACTGGCGAGTATGCCTCAGATCGAGCTGGCGGCTCCGGTACGGTGTTATTTGATCTGAAAAACCGTGATTGGTCTGCCGAAATTGTGGATGCCCTGGAGATCCCACAGGATTGGCTGCCAACGACTTATGAAGGCACTGCCATCACAGGTGTGATCTCGCAACAGGCAGCCGAAATCACCGGTCTGACGGCGGGCACACCGGTGGTAGGTGGTGGTGGAGACCAGGCTGCCGGTGCCGTTGGCATGGGTGCGGTGTCACCGGGTATCGTATCGCTGACCTTGGGCACATCCGGCGTGATTTTTGCCACCACCGACGGCCCTTTCATTGAGTCTGAGGGACGCCTGCATGCTTTCTGTCATGCCGTACCTGATCGCTGGCATCTGATGGGCGTAATGTTATCTGCTGCTGGCAGCCTGAAATGGTACCATGACACCTTTTTCTCTGATACATCTTACGACGAATTGATTGCCCCCGCAGCCGATATTGCCCCGGGATCTGAAGGCCTCTATTTTTTGCCATACCTGACCGGAGAACGCACCCCCTACCCTGATCCGCTGGCGCGCGGTGGTTTCATCGGCCTGACACTGCGCCACGGCCAGGCTCACATGACCCGCGCGGTATTGGAGGGGATTTCCTTTGGCCTTCGCGACAGTTTTGAATTAATGAAACAGGCGGGCCTTTCCCAGATTACCCAGGTGCGAATATCCGGCGGCGGTAGTCAATCAGCTACCTGGCGGCAGATGCTTGCCAATATCTTCAATGTCGAGTTGGTCACCGTGAACACCACCGAGGGCGGCGCATTCGGGGCTGCCCTGTTGGCTGGTGTAGGTGTGAGTGTCTGGAACTCCATTGATGAAGCCTGCCAGGCAACCATTCGCGTCACAGGCAGCACACTGCCCCAATCTCACATGGTAGCCGCCTACGAACCCCATTATGAGGTTTACAGCGGTTTATACCACACGTTGAAAAACACCAACGAAACTATTCAAGAGGTGGTTGCTTCCCAACAATAAGCGTTATTCTGTATCCCTGTTTCTAAGCAAGTCAACTGACTCTACCGCATGCCGCAGATGCGGGATAACTATGCTGCCGCCCACGATCAGCGCTACGTTCATAGCATCCCACAACTCTTCGTCAGTGTAACCAGCTTGTATGCATTGCTCGACATGGTAATCAATACAGTCGTTACAGCGCAGCACCATAGATGCCACCAAACCCAGCAATTCTTTGGTATTTGCCGGTAAGGCTCCATCAGTATAGCAGGCGGTGTCAAGATTGAAAAAACGTTTGATGCCGCGATGATCTATTTCGAATATCCGGTCATTCATTTGTGCGCGATACTGGTTAAATGCTTCCATGCGATCCATCATTAACTCACCTTCACTTCCCTGATTTTATATAAGTTTGACAAACAACCTGTCTCACCCCATTATAATAAACATAGTATACGATTCGCCTGCAAGCTGCCGGCCTGTATCCCCTTCTATAAGGAGTTTACACAATGAAACTCGTTGCCAAATCATCATTGATCATCGCCTTTTTCTT
>DSBE01000290.1 GCA_011053085.1 Chloroflexota bacterium | reverse complement strand
CCTTCTACTCATCGCTCTTTGGGGATCACGATCCACAAGATAGCGTACGGGACCAACCCCGGGAGGCCGCCCGGTATCAGCAGAATTACCAATGCCAATCGAAACCAGAACGCTGAAATTCCGAAGAATTCTGACAAACCGCCGCAGATGCCCGCTACAATACGTTTATCGCGTGACCGTCGTAACTTCTTTGTGCTTGCTACCATTATGTCGCTCCTTTACAATGCCAATCGTTCGCTTTCATCACCAATAATTACGCAAACAACCGCCAGAAGTTGCGAATTATGGCAAAGCAGTCAGATCACCAGCACGATGCCGATCCTGCAATTCTTCCCAGGCGCCAACCCAGGCTTCGCCCACCCCGTGCCGTTTAGGGATATCCACATGCATCACCTTTTGGGCAATTTCCGCTATCAGGGTGGCAATCGTCAGCCAATCTTCTTCCAATACCGCCTGACACAGCCGCTGCCCCAGGGTCTGTGTCCACAGCCACTCCATGCGATAACGGTCTGCCTTCACCCAATAATTGCGCCGTTCCCAGGCTGCCACCGAAACATTGACGGTCTCAAATATTTCAAGCAGTGACAGTCCAATAAACGCTGCCAGGTCGCGGCTTAATTCATCTTGCGATGCCTGTTTCATCAATTCTCGTGTGGCAACCACTACCCCTCTGATTAAAAGATTGCGTTCTTTGCCGGCTGTTTCAGGATTAATCACCCTTCCCACAAGCACATCCTCCCATGTTCATAGATAATAAATCAAACTCCCCCATTATACCGCACACAGATTGGCATACAATGACCCTTGCAATATAGCGTCTGACCCCATAGAATTAACCCAATGGACGATAATAACATCACCCCCATCCGACAACAGTATCTAGACATCAAAAAAAAATATCCTGACACGATCGTTTTCTTCCGCCTGGGTGATTTTTACGAAACATTTGATGAAGACGCCGAGATCACCTCACGTGAACTCGATATCGTACTCACCTCGCGCAACGTCGCCAAAGGCGTGCGCATACCCATGGCTGGTATCCCCTACCATGCGGTTGAAAATTATCTTTCGCGCCTGATCGATAAAGGTTACCATGTCGCCATTTGTGAACAAATCGGCGAACCGCCCAAAAAAGGGCTGGTGCACCGCGATGTGGTGCGGGTGGTCACCCCGGGTACGATCACCGAACCAGAGTTACTCAAAGGCGACCAGAACAACTACCTGGCAGCCGTGTTCATTGCAGAAAAGAAAGCCGGGCTTGCCTATGTAGATATCTCCACTGGTGAATTCGCTGCCACCCAATTTGACGAAAAACATACCCTGCAGCTGCTGCGCGCCGAACTCACCCGCTTGAATCCGGCAGAGGTCATCATTCCTACGGAGATGGCGGCCCTTGAATCCACCCCCGGCCAAAAGACCCTGTGGGCGGGCTGGCACTTTGAATTGGGGCGCTGTCGAGAAACATTGCTTACGCACTTTCAAGCAGCTACGCTGGACAGCTTTGGGATCGCCGGTTATCCGCTGGCAACCCAGGCGGCCGGCGCTGTCCTGCAATATGTCCAGCAGACCCAGCCTTCTGCCTTAAACTTGCTCAATTCTCTCAATACCTACCATTTCAACGAGTTCATGGTGTTGGATGCGGTCACCCGCCGCAATCTGGAACTGGCAGAAACCTTGCGATACCAGCAGAAAAAAGGTTCGCTGCTGCATATCCTCGACCACACCATCACCCCCATGGGTGTACGCCTGTTAACCCAGTGGATCAGCAAACCACTGCTGGACATCCAGAAAATCAACCAGCGCCTGGATGGCGTGCAGGCCATGTTAAACGCCGGCATACCGCGCACTGAACTGCGCCAGTCATTGAAAAAGATCAACGACATGGAACGTCTGATCAATCGCATCATCAGCCAGACCGCCAACCCGCGTGATCTGGTGTCACTGCGTGAATCGCTGCGCATCCTACCGGACGTGCGCCAATTGTTGCTGGCTTTCGCTGGGAGCCTGGATCATGTCATTGACCGTTTTTCGCTGTGTGAAGCACCACTGGCGCTGTTAGAAACTGCCATTGCTGAGGAACCACCCGCCACCCTGCAAAACACCGGTGTGATCCGCATAGGCTATTCTGAGGAACTTGACAATATCATCACCGCCTCAGAACACGCCCGTGAATGGATCGCTAATTTGGAAGAAGCAGAACGCAAACGCGCCAATTTGCCCAAACTGAAGGTCGGGTATAACAAAGTATTCGGTTATTACATTGAGGTCACCCGTTCACAAAGCGAGAACGTGCCCGAGGAATACATCCGCAAACAAACCCTGGTCAACGCCGAACGTTTTATCACCCCCGAATTGAAAGAGTACGAAACCCTGGTATTGAATGCAGAAGAACAAATTCATGACATTGAAAGCCGCGTGTTCAAAGAAGTGTGCCGCCAACTGGCGAAAATGTCTTCGGATGTTCTGAAGACTGCGCAGGCAATCGCAGAGATCGATGTGCTGGCATCCCTGGCAGAAGCAGCCGCGATCCATGACTATGCCCGACCAGTGTTAGCCGATGACTTGACACTGGACATAGAAGATGGCCGTCATCCGGTGGTCGAACAGACCCTTAGCAACGAACGCTTCGTCCCCAACGACGCGGTTTACGAAGACGGCGAAGCCATCCGTATCATCACCGGACCTAATATGAGCGGTAAAAGCACCTTTTTGCGCCAGGTGGCAGTGATTGTGTTGATGGCGCAGATGGGGTCTTTCGTCCCTGCCAAAAAGGCCAAAATCGGGCTGGTGGACCGCATTTTCACCCGCATTGGCGCACAGGATGAAATTCACGCCGGTCAATCCACCTTCATGGTGGAAATGGTCGAAACCGCCAACATCCTCCACAATGCCACCAGCCGGTCGTTACTCATTCTGGATGAAATCGGCCGCGGCACCAGTACCTATGACGGCCTGTCAATCGCATGGGCAATTATCGAATACGTACACAACCACCCCTCTTTGAAAGCGCGTACCTTGTTTGCCACCCATTACCACGAATTGACCCAGCTCAGCCACATTTTGCCGGGGGT
>DSBE01000162.1 GCA_011053085.1 Chloroflexota bacterium | reverse complement strand
GTTGTATTTGGCCATACCCATCGGGCTATGAATGAAATTGTCGATGGTGTTGTATTTTTTAACCCAGGATCGATCACGATCTCACCTGAAAGGGGGTGTCCGTTATCGTTTGGGGTCATTCGATTGTTTGCAGATTCAGAATTTGAGTGTGAGATTATTGAAATCTCATCGAATTCAGCTGATTTTGGTTGACAATTTGCTTGACCGATGATATAGGGCTTGTTATAATTACTGTTTGCGTGTCGTGTATGTATTGTTAAAGTTGTTTTAGCCAGATTTTCTATCAGGAGAGTCAAATGGCCTCTGTTTTGCCGACAAAATCTTATGCAAGTGTAAATCTTTCTTTCCCAATGCCAGACCTGATCGAGGTTCAATTCGAATCCTTTGAACGCTTGAAAAAGGATGGTTTGCGGGATTTATTTGACGAGGTATCTCCCATTGAATCGTATAATCACGGGATGAAACTATATTTTCCGGGAAATTCTGCCGAAGCCAAAGAGTGGGAACTCGGTTATCGCTTCGGAGAACCGAAGAACACAATCGAAGAATGTGTTGAGCGTGACCTGACTTACTCGTCACCAATGTATGTGTCTGTGCTGCTGGCGGGTCCCGAAATTGCTGAACCCAATAAATCTGAAATTTTCCTGGGTGATTTTCCAGAGATGACACCGCAAGGTACCTTCATTATTAATGGTACTGAGCGGGTGGTGGTATCTCAGTTGATTCGTTCGCCCGGTGTTTACTTCGAAGCCGATGTTGACCGCACCAGCGGTCACCGTTTGGCGACAGCCAAGTTGATTCCAGACCGTGGCGCCTGGATGGAGTTCGAGACGCGTCGTAATGATTATTTGATCCTGAAATATAACCGGCGGCGTACTGTGCCCATCACCATCTTTCTGCGGGCTATGGCAGCCATTGAAGCGGGCGATCCGAATGCCGCTATCAAAACCGGAACAGATGAAGAATTGATGGCGCTTTTCGAAGATGTAGATACAGACGAAGAACGCCGCTTTATAGAATCCACGTTCAATCAAGAACCTGAATGGGAATACGACAAAGCACCCATTGGGCAATTAGCACTGCTTGAATTCTTCCGCCGCATGCGACCCGGTGACCCGGTGACCATGGAGAATGCGCTTGAATTCGTCAATGAGCAATTATTCGATCACCGCCATTATGATCTGGAGTTGGTCGGCCGTTACAAACTAAACCAGAAATTTGATCTGGACGACAAAGTGTCGATGACCACCCGGTTATTGACTGGGCATGATATTCTGGCTTTGGTGCGGCGTATGATTGCCATCAACAACGGACTGGAGCGGCCTGATGACATTGACCACCTCGGCAACCGCCGTGTGAAAACAGTGGGCGAGCTGATCCAGAACAAACTGCGTGTCGGCATGCGCCGTATGGAGCGTGTGATCAAAGAACGCATGTCTATTCACGACCAGGCGCAGGTATCACCTGTCAGCCTTGTCAACATTCGTCCAGTTGTGGCCTCGCTACGCGAGTTCTTTGGTTCCAGCCAGTTGTCACAATTTATGGACCAGACCAACCCGCTGGCAGAGCTTCGTCATAAACGCACGCTGTCTGCTTTGGGTCCTGGTGGTTTGCACCGTGAACGTGCCGGGCTGGATGTGCGCGATGTGCACAACTCACACTACGGCCGTGTCTGTCCTATCGAAACACCAGAAGGGCCAAACATTGGTTTGATCGGCCGTCTGGCGAATTTCGCACGGGTGAACGCGTATGGATTCATTGAAACACCGTATCGCAAGGTATTCCATAATTTCCTGTCTACAGATGAGCGTTTGATCAATCATGAAGTGATTGATGATGTCATTCATCCTGAAAGCAATGAAGTTCTCATCAGCAAAGGCGAACGTGTTTCAGCCAAACAGTTCAAGAGTCTTGCCAAGTTTGAACCGATCAAGGTGGCAATCAAGCCTTTTGTCAGTGATGAGATCATGTATTTGTCCGCTGACAAAGAGGATAAATTTGTGATCGCCCTGGCAACCACAGTGATGAACGAATACCACGAGATCATTCCTGAGCGCATCTCGGTGCGTTCGCAAGGTGAGTTCACCATGGCCGCGAGCTCGAATGTGAACTTCATTGACGTGGCCCCTCATCAGGTGGTCGGTATCAGCGCTGCGTTGATTCCATTCCTCTCGCATGACGATGCCAACCGTGCGTTGATGGGCTCCAACATGCAGACCCAATCGGTTCCCTTGTTAATTCCTGAGATTCCGATCGTTTCGACTGGGATGGAAGACTATGCTGCGGTTGATTCCGGGCAGATCGTCACTGCCAGACGAGATGGTGAAGTGATTTCATGCACCGGTCAGCGAGTGGTGGTGCGGGCGGCAGATGGTACACATGATGTCTACACCCTGCGCAAGTACCAGCGCTCCAACCAATCTACCTGTATTGACCAGCGTCCGGCTGTCACCAAAGGCAAATTTGTTAAGAAAGGTGACATCCTGGCAGACTCCTCCTCAACCGTTGATGGAAAATTGGCGTTAGGCCAGAATGCCGTTATCGCTTTCAGCTCATGGGAAGGCGGCAACTTTGAAGATGCCATCTTGATCTCAGAGCGTTTGGTGCAAGATGACATGTTCACTTCTGTTCACATCGAAAAACATGAAGTGGAAGCCCGCGACACCAAATTAGGTCCAGAAGAGATTACGCGTGACATTCCCAATGTGGGTGAAGAGGCGATCAAAGACCTGGATGAAACCGGTGTGATCCGTGTTGGCGCCGAAGTCGGCCCCAATGATATTCTGGTTGGAAAGATCACTCCCAAAGGTGAGAAAGAACTGACGCCCGAAGAGCGCTTGCTGCGCGCCATTTTTGGCGAAAAGTCGCGTGATGTGAAAGACACCTCTCTGCGCATGCCGCATGGTGAGCGCGGGAAAGTAGTGGATGTTAAAGTCTTTACACGCGAAGATAACCAGGACCTCTCGGCCGGGGTCGACACCATGGTGCGTGTCTCTGTTGCGCAACGCCGCAAGATCACCGCTGGCGATAAAATGGCAGGCCGGCACGGTAACAAAGGCGTGGTTTCTCTG
>DSBE01000407.1 GCA_011053085.1 Chloroflexota bacterium | reverse complement strand
TCCACCGTGGGCAGATACAGGCGGTCAGCCACCGGACCGCGCCAGTCGGGTCCGCCCTCGAAGGCCGCCAGTCCGCTCTTGATGCCCATCAGGCAGCCGACATTGGCGGCATTGCAGTCGGTGTCCCAGCCGCAGGTGTTGACGATCATCATCGTTTTTTGAAAGTCATCATCACCCCACAACAGGCTAAGCATGATCAGGCCATGGTTGGGGATCATGTGACAGCCGCCGCCATAGCGGTCATAGCCATAATGCTCTCGCAGCCACTCGAAGGCGTTGCGCCAATCCGGTTCGTTGGTGCGCAGCTGGCGCAGTTCCGCGATCATGCGGTAGATGATGGAATCAGCCGGGATGAAACCGACAGCGATATCCAACAGGCGGTTCAGGTCAGATTCGCCGAAAGCAGCTGATTCCATGGCAGCGATCACCTGGGCGCCATAGATGGCTTCGCCGTCATGGCTGACGGAGGCGGCGCGCCGCGCCAGGTCAACGGCCAGGGCGGGGTCATTGGGCGCCGCCATTGCCCAACCGTCGATGAAGATCTGCGCGCCGATCTGCTCGGAAACCACTTTTGAATTCAACGTGCAGGAGCCGCTGCGCGGGGCGGGAACGCCGGCTTTCAGTCGCAGAAAGGCGGTGTGTTCGGTAGAGTTGCCCATGCCGCCCCACCACAGAATAGATTGGTTTTCAATGATGTAATTCAGCCAGGTGTAGCCGATTTGCTCAGGGGTCAGATCGAGATTGTTGCCATGATCGGGCAGCGCGCGCAGGAAGGTGAAAGTGCCGGTGATGTCGTCATCGATGAGGATGAGCGGTACACCGCGTTTTTCGTTGACGTAATAGCGAATTTCACCCAGTTCCTGTTCAATGCGTTCTTTGCTCCAGCCCTCAAACGGGCGGCCGAGATACACGCCGATGATCTTGCCCAGTACACCGGCATAAACACGTTCTGCATAATCGTGGGGAAGGACCATGGTTTGCTCCTGTGAATTGATCGGTTCGAATTTGGTATCAGGTTGAGTATAACATGCTGGCTTTTCGTTGGCTCCCGATGGCAGGATCTCGATTAAAATGAGGAAGAATATCATCGAGCATATAACCAAAAGGAATCAGACGATGCAAACCAGCGCCATTACTTTTCCACAAGCGAATGAAGTCGAAGTGGTGCATTTTGACCTGCCGGTTTCGCTGGCAGAGGATGAGGTGTTGACAGAGACATTGTTGAGCGGGGTGAGCAGCGGTACCGAAACGCGTGTGCTGGCAGGTTTGCAGCCCGGAACACAATTCCCGTTGATACCCGGCTATGAAAACATCGGGCGGGTGATCGAAATGGGCGCAAGTGTACGCAATTTGAAGATCGGCGACATTGTCTTTCACTCCGGCTCGCAAAAGACAGGGCTATATGATCGCGCCTGGGGCGGACAGATGGCGCATGCGGTGATTGCCGCGGATGATGCCTTGCTGATTCCAGGGGCGTTGCCTTTGGAGGATGCCATTTACGCCAAGGTGGCTGGCATTGCACGTCACGGCATCTGGCGCGCGAACGTGAAAGCCGGTGAGCAGGTGGTGATCGTGGGGCAGGGTATCATTGGACACCTGGCAGCGCAAATTTGCGTCGCGCTGGGGGCAGGAGTGACCGTCCTGGATGTGGTAGCAGAACGTCTTCATGCGGCAGAGCAAGCCGGTGCCGCACGGGTGATTAATCCAACAGAAGTGGATGCAGAGCAGGCGCTGCGTGAAAGTGTCGGCACACCGGATGTGGTGGTGGACGCCACCGGCAATGCCGCCAGCCTCAACCAGTCATTGCGTTACTTGCCGCCCAAGCCATGGGGAAAAGATTTTGTGATTTCGCCGCGTTTTCTGATATTGGGGTCTTATCCGGCAGAGATCACACTCGATTACCGGCTTTTGTTCGATCGTGAACCGGATGTGATCATCACACGTGACAATTTACCGGCAGATATGCAGGCCGCGGTTGAGATGATGGCACAGGGCAGTTTGGTTCCGGCTTTATTGAACGCGCAGGTGCTGCCATTTGAGCGGGCACCTGAGGGGTATGCAAGACTGCTGGCGCGCCAGGCGCACCGGGTGCTGTTCACCTGGGGTAAGTAGTCCTCATTGATCGGGAAAATGGAACCTCTTCAGAATTAATTGCCTCTGAAGCATTGCTGTATAATGGAAGAAAATCGATCAAGAGGAGAATCCTTCGCTTGAGTCTCACCGAGTATTACATCTTCATGTCTGTTTCATTCCTCTCCGCTATCAGCATGTTTGTGCTGGCGATCCAGGCTTTCTCTTTTCGCAGCAGGGGCGCAAAATTGTTCGGTTTGCTGCTGCTGGCAGTGGCCCTGTGGAATTTCGGCATCGGCGGCAGCATGATGAGTGTCAATGAAAGTATGGCTTTCTATTGGACATTTGTGCAGATGGTTGGAGTTTTGCTGGTGCCTCCGCTGTGGCTGCTGTTCACCCTTGCCTACACAGATGCAAGGAGTTCGCTGCGCTGGTGGCAGGTTGCGCTGTTGTTCGCCAATGCCTTTATAGCCCTGGTGTTGTTATGGGTCCCGGCTTTGCGGCCTTTGTTTGTACAGGCATTCCGTTTTGAAGAAGTCATGGGGTATCAGGTGATCGTTAATTGGACGCTGGGGCCCTATTTCTGGTTCCACCAGGTACTGTCATTTATCATGATCCTGTTGGGCGATGTGATCATCCTGCGGCATGCGCTACAATGGCCGCAGGAACAGCGCCGTAAATTGATGCTGATTGTGCTGGCTACACTGCTGCCGTTATTAACCAACATGGCGCTGGTTTTCAACTGGTTCCCCGCCATCCATGGCAACATCGATGTGTTTGGTATTGTGGGGGCGGGGTTTATCCTGGCTTTTGTGTTATATCGTGAAGACCTGCTGGCTTTACAGCCGATTGCTGCACGGCGCTTGATGGAAGCACTGCCAGATCCGCTGCTGGTTTTTGACGCGCAGTTCGACTTGAAGGACGCCAACCCGGTTGCCCACACGTTGTTTAGAAAAACCCTGCCTGCGGAAGTATTAACTATACTGAGAGAATTAATGGTCTCAGCG
>DSBE01000382.1 GCA_011053085.1 Chloroflexota bacterium | reverse complement strand
GTCGGTAGAGGTATTCCTGACCATCGACTATGCGTGATACGGAATCATCCACACGCATGTGAATGGGGCGGTCATGCATCAGAAAACCATCCACCAACGGTGACAGGCGCTGGATGGCTTCTTGATCATGATAGGCAATTGGTTCTTCGCTCAGATTGCCGCTGGTCATCACCAGTACTTCGGGGAAGCCTGCCGCGGGTTCCAGCAGTAGATAATGGAGTGGGGTATAGGGCAGCATGAAACCGAGGGTGGTTTGTTTGGGAGCGATCATCGGTGACAGGTTATTGTCCTCTGACTTTTTCTCCAGCAGCACAATCGGTCGCTTGCGCGAGGCGAGCAAATCATTTTCAGCTTTCGTCAGATGAACGTATTTTGCAATGATTTCAGGAGAAAAAGCCATCAGGGCGAAGGGCTTGTCGCTGCGGCGCTTGCGTTCCCGCAAGGCAGCGACTGTCGCCTGGTTGGCAGCATCACAGGCAATATGAAAACCACCCAGGCCTTTCACCGCCAGAATCTTGCCTCTTTTTAACAGGCTTCGTGCAAGCTGGATGGCGTCTTCACCTGTTGCGATGGTTACGCCTTGTTCGACATAATACACTTGCGGTCCGCACACTTCGCAAGCAACCGGCTGGGCATGAAAACGGCGGTTGAGCGGATCTTCATATTGCCCCTGGCAGTCAGGGCACAAGGGAAATTCTTCCATGGTGGTTTTGGGGCGGTCGTAGGGAATGTCTTTGATGATGGTGAAGCGCGGGCCGCAGTTGGTGCAATTGATGAATGGGTAGCGGTAGCGGCGGTCAGTGGGGTCAAACAACTCGTGTAAACAGTCCTCGCAGATGGAAACATCCGGGGAGATGGGCACAAAATTGCCCGCTTGAGCCTCGCTGTGCTTGATGGTGAATTGTTCGAAACCGCTGGGTTTAATCTGATGGACATCCAGGTTGTCGATCTGAGCCAGTGGAGGCAATTCTGCTATCAGAGCTGACTGAAAGGCCGCCAGGGCTTCTTGTGAAGCCTCAGCGGCGATCTCAACGCCGGAGGAGTTGTTCAGTACCCAGCCGTTGATATGGTAACGCAAAGCCAGGGCATATACAAAAGGCCGGAAACCGACCCCTTGCACAATCCCGCGTATGTGAATGTGGATTGCCTGTAGCGCCTGGCTCATGGCAAGCTCAAGCAGCGCGTTTTTCTAAAATGCGGGCTTCGAGCCATCCGGCAAAGCCATCGATGCCTTCGGAAGTTTTCGCCGATACTGGGAAACTGGTCAGGCCGGGATTCAACATCTCGAGGCCGGTTACGAAGTAATCCATGTCAAAATCGACATAGGGCAGCAAATCGATCTTGTTCATGAGGATGACATCAATGCCGCGATAAATGTTAGGGTATTTATAGGGTTTGTCGTCGCCTTCCGGAATGGAGGCAATAACCACATTGGCATGTGTGCCAAGGGCAACGCCAGCAGGACAGACCAAATTGCCGACATTTTCGACGATCAACAGGTCAACGCCTTTCAGATCCAGCGCATCCAGCCCGTGCATCATCATATGCGCATCCAGATGGCAGTTGCCGCCGGTGTTAATCTGTGTGGCGGGCACACCTGCTGCCACAATTTTGTCCGCATCGATAGTAACGGGCGCAGTGTCGCCTTCGATGACCGCGATTTTGTAGCGATCTGACAATTCTTCGATAATCTTCAGGATAACTGAAGTTTTCCCGGCACCCGGTGAAGCCATGATGTTGATGGCAAATATGCCTGAAGCATCCAGCAATTTCTGGTTGTGGCGGGCCAGCAAGTCATTTTGGTTCATGATATTCTCGACCACGGAAACATGGCTGTGATCATGGTCGTGATCATGATCGTGGGTGTGTGAGGCGCTATTGCACATGGTTTTCTCCATTTTTGTTAATTTTAATGCTGTCGACATAAAATTCCTCTCCGGTGATGATCTTGAAGCGGGCGGAGTGGCATTGTGGACAGGGCATCAATTGTTTTAAGGCAAATTCGTTCTCACAGCTCAGGCACTTTGCTTTGGCAGCGATGCGTTCAAAGTGAAGCAGTGAGTGTTCACAAATGGTATCTTTGGTAATAAAGTCCCAATAAAATTGGACAGAGTCATCAATGATGCTGGAGAGATCACCGATGACCAGATACACGTCGGTAACCTGTGAGGCATTTTCCTGTGTGGCGTGACGCTGACAGATGTTGAGAATGTTCTGGGTTACCGCTAATTCGTGCATGCCTGCATTATATCACCAGGCAGGCTGGTCGCGTGCAATATTTATCATTTTCTTAAGAAAAAATGTCCTTACTGAAGATGACATTTGGCCTGAACGCTTTACTCGTCTGACAGCCATTGCCAGATGAAGTCAATGGCCTGGTCGGCCAGTACAGCTGTGGCTTCTGACAATCTCTGGAGGTATTGAAATGAATAGCCCCGCACTGAAACGATCATGGCGTGGGGAACCTGCTCGTGGAGGGTTGCGCACAGCGAAAGCACAGTTTGCGGCGTCATGTGGTGGGTGAGGGGATTGCTGTGCCGCTCGGGGTAAATGACCTGACAGGAGAGCTCTTCTTCGATGGCGCCGGTATGGGCATCTACGAAACAGACCCACTCATATTGGTGAAGAAGGTCCGCCATTTCGGGATAGATCTGGAGTGAGAAAAGGGTCTGGGGATTGTCTCCCTCTGGCTCAATAGGGCTTTCATAGGGGGTGGGTTGGGTGGTTCTGCCCAATTTTTGGTTGATGCCTTGCAGAATGTGCCAGGCAACGCCATCATCCTGCCGGTCGAAATTGCCGATTCCTATGATCAATACTTTCTCACGCATCATATACCTCGCTATTTACCGCTGCAATCTTACCTGATTCTGCCGGTATGCTCAAGGAAAAATGTAGGTTCGAAAAGTCAAAAAGTAGACTACAATCGGTACATGGAAGCATTATTGTCTGAATTACTAAGCCGCTTTGGCTGGCGTGTGCGCGGGGGGTTCACGGAAGATGAGTTGCGTGGCCTGATCCGTGCAGGTGACGATATTGCTGCTGCGGTTGAACGCTGGCTGCCGGGCATTCACGGCGATCTTTGGAT
>DSBE01000216.1 GCA_011053085.1 Chloroflexota bacterium | reverse complement strand
GGGTAGAACGTGTGATGATTAATTTGGCTGAAGCCATTCATGCCAAGGATGGTTATGAGACTGTGTTGGTCGTCATCAGTGATGTGGAAGGACAGCCGACCCACCAACCACCACAAGATGTCCCAGTCATGTACCTGCACAAAAAAAGGGTGGTCACCAGTGTGGCTGCTTTGCAGAATTTGTTCAAAGAGCATCATTGGGATGGTATCATCACGGCCCAGGAGCATGTCAACGTTGCGCTCTGGTTGGCGATGAAAATGGAAAAAGTATCGATTCCGTGGCTGCCAGTGGTGCATAGCACGCTTTCTATGAGCCTGAAGAAAAGCCCTTACCTGTTGGATAAACTGTTAATTCCAGTGGTTCGTTGGCTTTATCCCCGACTTAAAAAAATCGGCGCTGTTTCACTCGGGGTGAAAGAAGATCTGGTCAGTAAGTTTGGTTTGGCATCGGAACAAGTAATTTCTCTGCCCAATCCTGTAATTTCCAACACCATATTGAGGGATAGTGTAAATTTTGAGGATAATCAACGCTTTGATCAGTTGGTTGCAGCCGGGCGTTTGGTGCCAGAAAAAGGGTTTGATGTCTTGATAAGAGCCTTCCACATTTTCTCGCAGGCGAATGATTATTCGTTGATCATCTTGGGTGAGGGGCCAGAGCGGGAGCATCTGGAAATGTTGATCAAGGAACTGGGGCTTATGCGAAGAGTCCTCCTGCCCGGATTCATGCCGGATCCGTATCCGTACATGCGTTCGGCAAAGTTGTTTGTACTTTCTTCACGTTATGAAGGTTTGCCGACGGTTTTGATAGAAGCCATGGCGTATGGCACACCGGTGGCAGCAACGGATTGCCGCTCCGGGCCGGCAGAAATTCTCGATGGCGGGCGTTATGGCGTGTTGGTGCCGGTTGATGATCCGCAAGCGTTGGCAGAGGGCATGTCACAGGCTTTGCAACATCCTGTTGCTTCACAGGCCCTGAGGGCGCGCGCGCTTGGATATTCCTATGAGGGCAACATTGATTACTATTTGGAGATGCTGAAAGAGCCTGTGTGCCATGAGTAGTTTGGCAAAGCCCCTGCGTGTAACCCATCTCATCTCCGGATTGGGTGTTGGCGGGGCTGAGATGATGTTGTACAAACTCATACGTGCAACCCAGGGGAAAACGATGCTGCATCATGTTATTTCTCTCAGCACAATCAGCCAGGTGGGGCAGAGGATTCTACAATGCCGTGTTCCAGTGGTGGCATTGGGATTCCACAGTGATGTCACTGACCTGTTGCGCATTGCGAAAGTGCGGCAGACAGTTATGCAGACCAGCCCCGATATCATTCAAACCTGGATGTATCATGCCGATTTTTTGAGCGGGCTGTTGTTTCCCGGCAAGGTGATCTGGAATGTGCAGAATGGTACCCTGGACCGTCACAAAAGCCGTTTCAAGACGCGATTGCTGCGTTGGGGTTGCACACGCCTGTCACGGCGTCCCGCCGGTATCATCTATTGCGCCGAGAGCGCGCGTAGGATTCACGAGGCGTTGGGCTATCGCAATCAAAGGTCAATGGTTATTGCCAATGGTATTGATACAGCAGTTTTCAAACCTGATCCACAGGCGCGGTCAGCTTTCAGGGAGCAATGGAATATCGCCGATGATGTTACAGTGATCGGGCATGTCGGTCGGTTTGATCCGCAGAAAGATTATGCTACCTTGCTGGCGGCTTTTGCGCGGGTGTATGAACATCATAACCAGGTGCATTTTGTACTGTGCGGCAAAGACCTGACAACACAAAATGAGCGGTTATTGGCGTTGATGCCGGTAAGTTTGCCGGCAGGGGCAATCACTTTTTTGGGCCCACAGGATGACCTTGCTGGTATTCTTCCTGCACTGGATATCTTTGTACTCTCCTCTTCGTATGGTGAGGCATTTCCCAATGTGTTGGGAGAAGCCATGGCCTGTGGTGTTGCCTGTGTCAGTACTGATGTGGGAGATGCACAGCGGATTCTTGCTGATACAGGTGTGATCACGCCGGTGGGTGATGCAAGCGCCCTTGCGGGTGAGATTAGCAAATTGGTTCAACAGGATCCAGAAGGCTTGCATGATCGCAAACAAAGGGCCAGAACTCGTATTGTGGAAGAATTTGGGCTCGACAGAATTGTTAGTGAATATACAGCCTTTTATCGAATTATCGAAAAACTCGGGTGATATAATGACCGTGCAGGTGATGAAGAAGGTACAATGACCTGTTTAAAAGATAGGCTATGTTGAAGGTAATCTTATTCGCCAATACCGATTGGTTTCTTTATAACTTCCGCTTGCAAACTGCCAAAGGTTTGCGTGATGCGGGTTACGACGTGCTTTTGGTCAGTCCTGATGGGGCTTATGTTCCGCGGTTGAAAGCAGCAGGTTTTGCATGGCGTGAGTTCCCTATCTCACGTCGCGGGATGAATCCTGTGGTGGAATTCTGGACGATCCTTCGGTTTTATTGGCTTCTGCGACAGGAAAAACCGAATTTTCTGAACAATTACACCATCAAATGTGTCATTTATGGCTCTTTCGCCGCGCAATTGGCTGACATCCCTCATGTTGTGAATACGATTACCGGCCTTGGTTTCGTTTTCTCAAATCCTGCCAAGGGTGGACTTCTGCGCTGGCTGGTCAAGCAGTTGTATCGGCTGGCACTGCAGCGTACCAACACTATCTTCATCAACCAGGATGATATGGCTCTCTTTCTGAAAAACCGGATGGTGCCGCAAGATCACTGTGTCATCATTGAAAGCTGCGGGGTGGATATTGTGAAATTCTCACCCGCCAAAGAGTCCACGGACATTCCGCTGGTGTTATTTGCCGGTCGCTTGCTGATTGATAAGGGCATTCAGGAGTTCGTCGAGGCAGCCAGGATCATCAAAGACAAGGGTATGGCAGCCCGCTTTGTGCTGGTTGGTCAGCTTGACCGCGGAAATCCTGCCAGTATCAGCGAAGACCAACTGGTTCAATGGCAACAGCAAGGTTTGGTGGAGTATTGGGGCTGGCAGGAGGATATGGTCAAAATTTATCACCAGGCCCACATTGTCTGCCTGCCTGCATATCGGGAAGGGG
>DSBE01000217.1 GCA_011053085.1 Chloroflexota bacterium | reverse complement strand
GTTTTCAACAAAGCCAAAGGCCGCATCATCGTGGCCTCTTTCGCCTCGCTGATTTCCCGCATGCAGCAGGTTGCCAACGCCGCACAGCGACATGGCCGCCGCCTGGCATTTGCCGGCACCTCCATGATTGAAAACTCCGAAATGGCGCTCTCTCTCGGCTATCTGGATATCCCTGCTGATGTGTTGCTGCCGCTTGACCAGGCACTGCGCCAGAAAGACGAGAAAATCGTTATTATGTGCACCGGTTCACAGGGCGAGCCCACCTCCATCCTTGGGCGGCTGGCACTGGGACAGAATCGCCAGTTTGACGTCAAACAAGGTGACACTGTGGTGCTCTCCTCGCACACTATCCCCGGCAACGAAGAGAGCGTGTACCACACCATCAACCGCCTGTTTGAACTGGGTGCCGATGTGATCTATGAACGCATCAGCCCGGTGCATGTTTCCGGGCATGCCAGCCAGGAAGAGATGAAACTGCTCATCAACCTGTTGAAACCCAAATACCTCGTGCCTATCCATGGAGAGATGCGCCACCTGAAAGCCCAGGCCAACATCGGCGAACAACTCGATATCCCTGCAGACAACATTAAGATCCTGCGCAACGGACAGAGCCTTGAGTTGGAAGATGGCCAGCTGGCCTATGGCAAAAAGGTCGCCTATTCACATGTCTTTGTGGATGGTGATTCGGTCGGGCATATCGGAGAAGATATCGTGCGCGAACGCGAATCGTTGGGCCGTGACGGTGTCATCTTCATCCACATGGTCGTTGACCAGAATGGCAGCCTGCTGCCGCACACCCATGATGATACCAAAATCATCAATGGCTTCCGCCGGCAGGGCTTCGGTATTCAGAGCTTTGGATTCATGGGAGAAGCGGAATTAGAAGGTTTTCTGAATGGACTGCACGTCCATATCCTTGACTATCTGGATGGCTTGCTGGAAGTGCCGGATGATTTGGAACGTGTGGTCGCCAAACTTACCCGCGCCTACATCTTTGACCTGCTGCGCCGCCGTCCGCGCGTTTTTGTGTCCATCCATCCGCTAAAATCATTGTACAATTAGGACATACCAACCACGAACTGAGGTGGCGTATGACAACCGTAAAAGAACGGGTATTGCGCTATATCCAGCAGCAGGGCGGCAAAGGTGTGACCAACGCCGAATTGCACCATGAATTGAGTCTCTCGCATCACCAAACCGCATTCTATGCCACGCGCAGCCTGCGCGAAGAGGGCTTGATCGACGGCATGATGATCCAACACGAATGGTGGTTTTATCCCGTTGACAGCACCATTCCGCATCCGCTGTTCAACGCCATGCAAACCGCATCACCGGAATCAATGACCCCGCGCCAGTTTGAGCATTTTGCGCGCCTGAAGATGAGCGAGCACTTCAACACCCATCTGGATGCCAGACTGGTGCAGCCGCCCAACAAACGTTTCGACCTGGTATCCGAAGATGAAAACATAATCGGCGACGCCAAGTACTACACCCTGGTGCGCGGCAGACGGTTGCCGCCCGCCAAATTTGCCGTGATCGCAGAACATGTCTGGCTGCTGGAAAAAACCAGCGCGCAGCACAAATTCCTGGTGTTCGGCAATGACCGCCGTGTCCCGCAAATGTGGCTGGCAAAGTACGGGCCGTGTGTCAGCGACGTTGTCTTTTACTTCCTCACCCCGCAGGGTGCCATCGAACAGCTGCGCTGAACCCGCCTATCACGCTATCTTGCGCCAGCCCTGATACAGTGCCAGATTGCCTTCTCTGCCGTCCGAATCAAAATCAAAGGCGATCTCAAAGCCAGCTGAATCCGCCAGTTGCGCCAGTTCTTCACGAGTGAAAAGATGCACATAACGCAGCCCGACCTGCTGTACCTGCCCGGGCAAGGCAAAGCGCCAATCCAGCAGGTAATCATTGGCCTCCACATCTGCGACACTCAGCCCGATGCGTTCCCATGGCTGCACGCGTTCCATCAAACGCGGCGAATGCTGGAACTGCCACTCTGAATGGATCAGCCAGCTGCCGGGCTTCAGCAAACGCTGTAGAACCTGGATTAAGTCTGCCCGCCGCACCTGCCCGGGGATGTGGTGCAGGCTGGCGAACGCCAGCACCCCATCGAATTGCGCCGGTGCAAATTGCGCTGTCAGGGCATCTGCGCTCATGTCATTCTGCGCATACTCCACACTCAGTCCGCCAGCGTTGATCTCCAGTGCTTTTGTACGTGCATCGCTGAGCAGTTCCAGGCTGAAATCAATCCCCAGGTAATTGCCGCGGCGCCCTGACGCCGCCCAGGCAGCAGCCACCTGCCCCCCACCGCAGCCTACATCCAGCCAGTCACCGGGTTCTGGCGACAGGGTTGCCAGCCGCCGCAGCACCTCGGCTATGCCGGGTTGAATACGGCGGCGTGTGGCGGCAAAGGCCGCCCCAAAATCAGCATAAAAGCGGCGGTTCAGCTCGATCAACCGCTCAGCGGTTTCATCTTTCATCACGGATGCTCGTCTCCCGACAGGGGCTGCAGGCGAAACCCAAATTCATAGGATTTGTTCTTCGCCAGCCATTGACGGTCCTGCCCTCCGCTCAAGAAGTCGAAGTGCGCCCCCGCCTCGAACAGGTCCAGGTTAAAGGTATATGCATCGCGCGCTGGCAGTTCGTTGATATGGCGCGCCTGCGACAGATCCTGCATGTTGTAATCCCACAACGACCATTCAAAAGACGTGTCAAGCGCCTCAAACCGCAGTCCCGCTCCGTCACAATCGCTGACTTCCACCCAGCGGGTGTCTGTGCGATTGCCGTTAAACTGCGGTTTGACATAATCATGCCTTAATGCCTGGATTTCCTGCCGGAAGATGCCCATCAGCGCACCCTGGTTGCGGTCGCTCATGTTCTCATGCGGGCCGCGCCCGAAATAACTCGCTGTTGTCAGTCCGCCATGCAAACCCATGGTCATGCCTAACCGGATCATCTTACGACGTGGTTTCACCCGGTAATGCACTTCCATGCTCCCGCACGGGTCAATGGCATAGGTCACCTGCACCTTGCCAGCCATGTGCGGGTAACGGTAAGTGCAATGCAGCGCGATACCGCCATTCGC
>DSBE01000389.1 GCA_011053085.1 Chloroflexota bacterium | reverse complement strand
GGTCAGCATCCTCTTTTCTGCCCTTTTTCTTGGCTACATCCTCGGCGCATTCTTCAGCGGTGCGGTATTTGACCGTTTTCATCCTCTGCGCATTCTCTTCACCGCCATCTTGATCGGTGTAGGCAGCCTGTTCATCGTGCCGCGCCTGACCGCGTTGATACCCTTAATCAGTGCTTTCTTCTTGATGGGTCTGTGTGCTGGCACCCTTGACCTGGGCGCTAACCTCACTCTGTTATGGTGTCATGGCGACAAAGCCCGCCCTTACCTTAACGGCCTGCACACAGTCTTCGGTGTGGGCGCTTTTCTGACCCCGCTGCTGATCGGCCGTTGGCTGTCAACCGGTGCTTCACTGCAAAACGCCTACTGGAATCTGGCATTCCTGCTGGTGCCGATATCTCTGTTCCTCCTGGCGCTGTCACGCTGGCCGTTCAATCGAAACCAGAACCAAACCACACAAAATAGCCGCACTCTCGCTGGCAAAAGCGGCATCTCCGTCAACCTGCTGTTATTTGCCTTGATTCTGATGGCCGTGGTCGGCTCCGGCAACAGTTTCTCCGGCTGGATCCTCACCTACACCCAGAACATGTTCCCCGCTGCACCTGACCAGGCTGCTTACCAGTCTGCTGCTCTGTTTTGGATCGTGATTGCCGCCACCCGTACGTTGACCATTCCCATCACCCGCCGCATCCAGAACCGCACCATCCTGCTCATCGATCTCAGTGGTGTACTGCTTGCTTACACGTCTTTGTTGATTTTCTCCAACTCCTTTGCTTATTTGTGGGTTGGTGTAGCATTCTCCGGCATTATGATCGCCACTGTCTTTCCCACCATATTGAGTTACAGCAGCCAGTTGGGCGAAGTCAAAGGATCCTCCACCCGCTGGCTGTATCTGGGCGCCGGCATTGGCAATGTCACCCTGCCCTGGCTGGTCGGACGCCGTTTTGAAAGCTTCGGCCCGCCCTGGATGCATGTTATCCATATCAGTGCTGCAGCTGTCGGATTATTGCTTCTTCTCGTATTATTGAAACGTACCCGTCAAATACACAAGGAAACGCCATGAAACTCAAAGAACTCCCCCGCGAACAACTCCTGCAAACCCTGGCTTATTACCTCGGTTTCATCTGTCTTGGTCTGGTGATGGTTTCCAACGGCCCTCACCTGCCCAACCTCATCGAACACACCCGTTCGTCGATGGATCAATTCGCGGTCATTTTCGTCGTGGCTTCCTTCGGTTTTCTGGCTGGCTCCTACCTGGGGGGCTGGCTGTTTGACCGGTTGCCGGGCCATCGCATCATCAGTGCCTGCTTTGTGGTGCTGTTGATCACCCTGGCTGTAACACCCCTGATTGGTACCGTCTGGTTGATGGCGGTGGTTTTCTTCTTCACCGCGCTCGCTATGAGCCTGATTGATCTCGGCTCCAACACCCTCATCACCTGGGTGCATGGCGACCAGGGCGGACCCTACATGAACGCGCTGCATTTCTTTTTCGGTGTCGGCGCAGCGATCTCACCCTTGATGATCGGGCGCTTCATCCTCGCCACCGGTGATATCTACTGGTCCTACTGGACACTGGCAGCCTTGATGATTCCCGCCATCCTGATGTTAACCCTCGTCAAAAGCCCGCAAATCCGCGCAGAAACCAAGGAAAGCAATGTAAGTGTATCAAGAGCCGCCAACCGCACCGGTCTGATCTGGCTGCTGGTGGCTTTTTTCATGTTCTATGTAGCGGTCGAATCCAACTTCGGCACCTACATCGTGTCATACATCCAGAGGTTGACCAATGGCAACACCACCGCAACCGCCTACGAGATCAATTCCATCTATTGGAGTATGTTGACCCTCGGACGTCTGCTGGCCATTCCGATCGCCGCGCGCCTGAAACCACGCGCCATCATCACCATCAACCTGGCAGGCGCCGTCATTGCCATCAGCACCATCCTGCTTTTCCGCCAATCATTAAGTGCGGTGTGGGTTGGTTCGATTATTCTGGGCCTCGCGCAAGCATCTACCTTCCCTACCCTGCTGATCTTTGCAGAACAGCAGCTAAAACTCACCGGCCGCATCACCAGTTACTTCTACCTGGGCATCAGCATCAGCGGCATGGTCATTCCCTGGTTGATCGCCCAATTCTTTGAAGGCAATATCTTCTCAGTGATGATCATCCTGGGCGCGATGATTGGCGTGCAGGTGATCAGCTGGCTGGTCATCAACCTGAATATCCAGCAGAAGGACAGGATCACAGCTTATGAACTTACCCAATAACCGCCTCAGATACGTACAGAGCGGCCTGTATTTTCTGTCCACAGCCCTGATGGGGTGGATTCTTGCCACGCGCGGTGCGGTCATGCCCCAGTTAACCACCCTCACCGGAGCTTCTCTCAGCCAGACCGGTCTGGTCATCACCACCTCATCGCTTGGCTTCATGGTCGCCAATCTGTTTGGCGGCCGCCTCTATGATAAATACAAAGGCCATCACGTTTTGGGAATCTCCCTGCTGGCAACCGCTCTGGTGCTTTCCATCATTCCATTCATGCAATCATTGGTCGCTTTGCTGATCATCTTTTTCTTCTGGGGCATCGCCCGCAGCCTGGTCATTCTGGGCGTCAACACCCTGACCATCTGGCTGTATGTAGAGAAACCGGGACCGGCGTTGAACCTGACCCATTTCTTCTTCGGCGTCGGTGCTTTCACCGCGCCGCTGCTGGTCAGCAGCCTGCTGTCTGTCACCAACGGGTTCGCCTGGATCTGGTGGATAAGTGCTCTCGCCTTTGTTGCCCTGACACCCCTGGTTTTTTTGATCCAAAGCCCTCCTATCCGCCAAATCACACCCGCCAATCCGCAAGCCATCGCGCCAAGAACAATAAAGGAATTCCGCCGCCTCATCTTTTTGATCGCCTTGTTCCTCTTTTTCTATGTCGGAGCAGAGATCGGGTTTGGCAGTTGGCTGACCACCTATGCCCAGGTGCGCCTGCCGCTTGACCAACTCAGCCGCTCCTACCAGTTAACTTCCGCTTTCTGGATCGCCATCATGGCCGGAAGATTGATCTCCATCCCGCTCAGCGCGCATTTCACTGCCCGTCGTTTGCTG
>DSBE01000083.1 GCA_011053085.1 Chloroflexota bacterium | reverse complement strand
CCTCCTGGGTACCAATAAAGCGTATGCTTATCGTAGACTTAACATGCTGTACC
Organism: Chloroflexota bacterium; assembly: GCA_011053085.1. Lineage (GTDB taxonomy): Bacteria > Chloroflexota > Anaerolineae > Anaerolineales > Anaerolineaceae > SpSt-1165. The sequence continues at coordinate 3,040 of DSBE01000083.1, read as the reverse complement.
CTGCCATTCAATCTATGTAATAATAGAGGCAATGAAATCAGGGTGACTTCTCTTCTTCTCCTCCTTATCAAACGAGAGCCAGGAAATTTCCTGGCTCTCTTAGATTTTCAGGAGCAACACCATTATATCAAAAGACGGTGCGTAACACTCACCGTCTTTTCTTCTTTCACAAGCCAGGTTTACATGGCCTTTATGTATAGTTTTTCGACATATTCTCTGATCATGCGCCGCATGGAGAACTGATAGGACAACGTGCGCAGATTGTTTCGCACCATATCCATCCATCCGTCACCTTTGCCATGCAGGCGTGCATAGTACAGAGGGATGATCTCTTTCTCCAGCGTGTCATACAGGGAAGACGCATCGTAATTGTCCTGCTGGTTGGCGTCATCGAAATCTTTTAAATCGCCCACCGTCCAGCCATTTTTACCATTGTAGGCTTCATGCCACCAGCCATCCAGCACCGAGAAGTTCAGTGCCCCGTTCATGGCTGCTTTCATCCCCGATGTACCCGACGCTTCGTTCGGGCGCCGCGGGTTGTTCAGCCACACATCCACGCTGTGCAGCAAATGACGGGCAACGTTCATGTCATAATCTTCTACAAACACCATACGCCCACCGGTTTTGGCGTTTTTGGCAGCGCGGTAAATCTGCTGGATGATCAATTTACCGGGTTCATCCGCTGGATGCGCCTTGCCGGAGAACACGATCTGCACGGGCATATTTTCGTTGTTGATGATCTTCAGCCAGCGGTCAAAATCACGCAAGATCAGATTGCCGCGTTTGTAGGTTGAAAAACGGCGGGCAAATCCAATCGTCAGCATATGCGGATCCAGCATCACCCCGCCAGCAACCACTTGCACCGGGTGCAGGTTGCCTGTCAGCCATTGTTTGCGGATGCGGTTGCGCAAGAATGTCACCAGGATACGTTTCTGGTTGAGGCGCATCTGCCAGAATTCTTCTGCCGGGATGCGATTGATCCCATCCCACAGCGCGGGGTCATCAATTCGATCCATCCAGTCAGGCGCAAGGTATTTTTCATACAGTGCTTTCATCTCATCCGAAAGCCAGGTGCCGGTATGAACACCATTGGTCACATGGATAATCGGCACGTCATCGACTTCTTTGTCTGGCCACAGGAAATTGAACATTTCACGCGACACCGAACCATGCAATTCGGATACGCCATTGGCATAGTTCGCGAAGCTGAATGCCAGGTTGGCCATGCTGAAGAATTCTCCCCATTCAACCGTGTGCGATGCCAACCCTATGAAGGTGTTGCGGTCAATGCCCAATTCTGGCCACAGGTTGTAGAAGAAGCGTTCCACCAACCACACCGGGAACATATCAATCCCCGCCGGCACCGGTGTATGTGTGGTGAAGATGGTATGTTTGCTGACCAATTCTTTGGCTTCTTCAAAGGTCTTGCCCTCTTTCACATACTCTCGCACACGCTCGATGGCAAGAAAGCCCGAATGGCCTTCGTTCATGTGCCAAACCGTAGCATCGTAACCCAATTTCCGTAAGGCACGCGTTCCGCCAATGCCAAGCAAGATCTCCTGTGAGATACGCACTTCTGGATCTGAAGAATACAGCCGGGCATTCAGTTGGCGGTCGGTGTGGCTGTTCTTGTCAACATCGGTATCCAACAAGATCAAAGGCACCCTTCCAACCTGCACCTTCCACAAGCGTGCATACACATCACGACCAGGCAATTGCACACAAATCATCAGCGGTTCATTTTTCTCATCCAGAATCGGAATAATGGGAAGTTCATTGAAATCGAGCACGAAGTGGCCGGTTTCCTGCCAGCCGTCTTCGGTAATATGCTGCGAAAAATATCCCTGACGATACACAAACCCAACGCCGGCGATGGGCAAACCCAGATCACTCGATTCTTTCAAATGGTCGCCGGCCAGCACGCCCAACCCGCCCGCATACACCGGCAGAGACTCATGCAAGCCAAACTCAAACGAAAAATAGGCGATCTTCTTATCTTTGACCGCCGGATATTGCTGGGTGAACCAGGTTTCGTCGGTACTCATGTAAGCATCAAAGGCTGTTACCTGTTTTTCATAATTGGCCATGTAACTTTCATCCGCCATGGCAATGTTGAAATGAGGCCGCTCCAACCGATGCAGAAATTCGACGGCGTTGTGGCGGGTTTCTTCCCACAGGGCTGCGTCGATAGATGAAAATAATTCATCCGCACCACTGTTCCAGGTCCACCACAGGTTATAGGCAATCTCGCCCAATCGTGAAAGTTGTTCGGGAAGTTTTATCCGCGGGATCACTTCCTGGTAGTTCTTTTGCACCATATAATTTCCTTTCATACTGCTGATACCATTCATATCATAGGGTTGAATCAGGGCCTTTCAAGTCTGGTTCCAGACGCTGACCGCCTTCAATAATACCATAGCGGCAATATAATACCCAAGACTTACACGGAAATTTGGCCAGCTGATTAATATTCTATGGCCGCTTTTCGCATTTGAATTTTCCTCAATCGCTCAAGGTCAAATTTTTCTGAACGGTCAAACGCAAAGATCCCATTCATCTCCTGAAATACATCGGTCAATTGGGTGTAACAATAGCCAAAATGCTCTGGATGATCCAACAAAATGTTACATAGCCCCTCAAACCGCGCATAGAATTCTTCGATATCTGTCGGACGCTGTCCATACCCCCAGGAAGTGTTGCGGTCACTGCCGTCTTTTGCTGCGCGAGCAAGCTCTTCATTCCACCAGATACCACCGAATTCACTCACGAAGTAGGGCTGGTCACCATACCCGATCGATCCTTGCTTTCCATTCCAGTCGTTGACAAAAACCTGTCCTTTGGCAACCGGTACAGAAAAGATGCGGAAAAATTCCTCAACATCTTGTACGTAGTGATGGCAGTCATAAATGTCTGACTCTGGCACACGGTGCGAATAACCGGAGGTATCCAACACCGGACGGGTTCGGTCCATGGCTTTGGTTGCCAGGAACATTCCGCGCATGACATCATCCAGCTGTGTGATCCTGTCGGTTAAGACCTG
>DSBE01000109.1 GCA_011053085.1 Chloroflexota bacterium | reverse complement strand
GTCTATTCACTTACCTGAACAAATTACTCGTGGATGATGGCATCCTCGCTGGAGATGCCACCCAAATTCGGCTCAACCTGATCCGATATGGTGTCCTCGCCTTGCTGCAAGCAGTGTTTGTTTTTGCTTTCATTGTTCTCGCCGGCATTGTGGGAGAAAAGGTTCAATTATCACTGCGCCAACGCCTGTTCTCTCATTTGCAGAAGCTATCTCTGTCCTACTATAGCGTAACACCGGTTGGCTGGATCATGTCACGTGTAACATCAGATGTGAATCGCGTCGCAAACCTGCTCACCTGGGGTGTCATCGATGTTTCCTGGGGTATTTTGAATATCATCGCTGCCACTATTTTTATGTTGATCATTAACTGGCGCATGGCATTAGTGGTGGTCTTCTCCATACCGATACTGATCGTGGTAGCCATTAAATTCAGAACCAGCATCCTAAAACAATACCGTCAGGTACGAAAACAGAACTCCGTTATCACCGGACAATACAATGAAATGATCACAGGTGTACGTGTCATTAAGGCCCTGGGGCGTGAACAAGGCAGCCTGCAGGAATTCCGCAAGGAATCGCTGACCATGTACAACTCCTCCTATCGAGCGGCGGTTCTCAGTGCCCTTTTCCTGCCGACGATCCAGTTGATTTCGTCGTTTATCCTGGCTGGTGTTGTTTACTATGCTGGATGGCAGTTTGACAATCTGCCCGGCGGTATCACGATCGGCTCAATCCAGGCTTTCATGAACTACGTTACCTTTATGATGTGGCCCATTTTTGACATGGCGCGTATCTTTGCCGAAATGCAGTTGGCTGTTGCTTCTGGTGAAAGGATTTTCTCTCTGCTTGATTCTGTACCGGCAGTTCAGGATGCTGAAACCGCTTATGATCCCGGCACCATCAAGGGTGACATCGTATTCGACAACGTCACATTCTGGTACGATGACGATGAAGAAAAATTGCCTGTGCTCAAGCATTTCTCGTTGCAGGTCAAACAAGGCGAGACGATCGCCCTGGTGGGTCCCACCGGTGGAGGCAAGACTACAACCGTCAACCTCCTGGCGCGTTTTTATGAGCCGAAAGAAGGTGAGATTCGCATCAACGGAAAAAACTACCATGATTACACCCTCCATGGTATCCACTCAAGACTGGGAATTGTCTTGCAGACCCCCCACCTGTTTTCTGGAACCATTATGGAAAATATCCGCTACGGCAGGCTGGATGCTGCCGATGACGAAATTATCGAGGCAGCCAAACTGGCTGGCGCCCACCAATTCATCAGTGACCTTCCCAAACAGTATGAAGAGGAGGTCGGTGAAGGAGGCAATTTATTATCCGTTGGCCAGAAGCAATTGCTCAGTCTGGCACGTGCAATTTTGGCTAATCCAGAAATTTTCATCATGGATGAAGCCACCAGTTCGGTAGATACCATGACCGAAGCATTGATTCAAAAAGGCATGGACAGGCTGTTGCAGTCGTGCACCAGTTTCGTGATCGCCCACCGCTTATCGACCATTAAGAGCGCCGACCGTATTCTGGTTATTGAAGACGGTCAAATTCAAGAAATGGGCACACACGCAGAATTGATTCGCAAAAATGGCAAGTATTACCAGCTGTATACCAAACAATTCAGGCAGGAAAAAGAAGCAGCCTACAACCTGCTGACCGATGAAGTCGCGCCTGTCGCCGCTGATTAGAAATATCAAGAACCAAACAAACGCCCGTGAAATCACCCATGGGCGTTTTTCATTATTAACAAAAAACACAAATTCGTGATATCGTTTAGAATTGAATTATCAAAACGACCAAGGATATTCGATTAATTTATGACTGGAAGCAACATTCTGGCGATTGACAATGGCACACAGAGTGTGCGGGCTTTGCTATTTTCGCCATCAGGCGCATTATTGGCCAAGAGCCGGGTTTTGTATGAACCCTACTTCTCAAAACAGCCGGGTTGGGCAGAACAAGAGCCCGAATTATTCTGGCAAAAGATATGTCAGGCTTGTAAGACCTTATTCGAAAAAGAAGATGTAAATCCTGAAAGCATTGCCGGCGTAGCTTTGACTACCCAACGCTCAACCCTGATCAATTTGGACAAAGACAAAAATCCGCTGCGACCTGCCATACATTGGCTAGATCAACGTGTTGCCCGCAAATTTAAACGTGTACGCGGCCTGTGGGGGCTTGCGTTTGATCTGATCGGCTTACGCGAAACCATTGATTATTTCCAAAGCCAGGCAGAGGCAAATTTTCTGGCTGAAAATGATCCCGAAATGTGGGAGAAAACCGAGAAATTCGTCTTCCTCTCCGGCTACCTGACCCATAAATTGACCGGCGAACTGGTGGACTCCGTTGCCTGCCAGGTCGGATTTGTTCCCTTCGACTATAAGAAACTTACCTGGGCCAGTCAATCTGATTGGAAATGGCAGGCGCTGCCACCTATCATGCCTGAATTGCTGATCCCATTGAAACCACCCGGTGACATCCTTGGCTACATCACCCCAGAAGCATCGCGTGCCACAGGGATTCCTGCCGGATTGCCCCTGGTGGCAGCTGCCGCCGACAAAGCTTGTGAGGTTTTGGGCACTGGCTGCCTATCACCCGACAAAGCCTGTCTCTCGTTTGGCACCACTGCAACAGTAAATACCACCCAATTTAAATATTATGAGGTAATTCCCCTTGTACCCCCCTATCCTGCTGCGGTTCCCAATGCTTACAATCTTGAGGTGCAAATTTATCGCGGTTATTGGATGATTGAGTGGTTCAAACGGGAATTCGGCCAAACAGAACAAACCCTGGCTGATCAGATGAATGTTGAAGTGGAATTGCTCCTTGATGATCTGATCAACCACTCACAACCAGGTGCGATGGGCCTCGTCTTGCAGCCATATTGGTCACCAGGATTGAAATTCCCTGGCCCAGAAGCCAAAGGGGCCATTATAGGCTTTGGTGACGTGCATAACCGCTCACATGTCTACCGAGCCATCATTGAAGGCCTGGCTTACGGCCTGCGCGAAGGATTGGAACGCACTGTCAAGCGCACCCACCAGCCGGTTAATCAGATCGTTGTAGCCGGAGGCGGGTCACAGTCACAT
>DSBE01000110.1 GCA_011053085.1 Chloroflexota bacterium | reverse complement strand
TCTATGTGATGGCGTTGTTGGCATTGCTGCCTGCCGTGCTGTATAACTGGCTCAGTGCCACCAGCGGCGGCAACGCCGATTCTATTTTCGGCGGTCGCTTCTTCCCCGCCCTCTACAGTCGTCCCGCCTGGTACGCCGATTGGCTGGCCATGATCAAATACGCTGTCGGAAACCACTTCCTGATCGCAGGCTTGCTGGGCGCCTTGCTCATGAAGAAGAAAGCATTCCGCTGGTTTCTGTTATCGATGTGGCTGGGCTACGTGTTATACGGTTTCGTTTTCGCCTACCACATCTACACGCATGACTACTATCAACTGCCCCTCATCCCGGTGGTGGCACTGGGCGTAGGTGCGGTATTGTCATTGCTCTACCGTCAGATCGCGGCCATGAAACCCGGTTTTTTCATCAAAGTTGCAATCATCCTGCTGTTGATTGCTTCAGTAGCGCTCAGTGTGCGTACCAGCCGCGGTTTGTTGGTGCGCGCTGACTACCGCCATGAAGAAGCCTATTGGCGCGACATGGGCAGTAAATTCGACCAGAACACCCGTGTGATCGCCCTCACCCATGACTACGGCTACCGCCTTGGTTTCTGGGGCTTTCACCGTCCCTCGTTGTGGCCATCGCAAGGTGACCTGACCGCGAACACCCTGATGGGCATTGAGTATCCTGATTTCGCAGATTGGTTTGATGCCCAAACCGAAGGACAGGATTACTTCCTCGTGACCTTGCTCAATGATTTTGCCAGCCAACCAGCCTTGTATGATCACTTGTTTGCCCATTTCCCCTATGAAAGCGGTGACGGTTATTACCTTTTTGACCTCAACAATCCGCTGCAATCTCCCTGAATAATCCTGAGCATAGAAACCAACAAACCTCCCGAAGATCAGGAGGTTTGTTCTTTTTCATAACCAGGTCAAATGATTACGGCACTGCAATCAGGCGCATGTTGCTGTAAATATCACAGACACCATCCAGATAGCGGCACACACGGAAATAATAGGTCTTGCCCGATTCAAAGCCGGCTATCGTTGCAGTACGGTCTGAAGGCGAACTAACCCGATACCAGTCATTTTCAGGGAAGGTGGGTTGATTGACCACATCAGACCACACTACCTTGAACCCCTGCGGAAAGCTGCCTTCAGCTATCCATTTCACCGTTACAGACCCGCTGCCTTCATCAATGATCGGATTCAAACTGATCGAACTTGCATCCGGTGTCGGTGTTTTCGTTTCGGTGATCGGAAGGGTGATGGTCTTCACGTTGCTATATAGCACACAGGAACCGCTCACAAATTTACACACACAGAAATAATATTTTGTGCCTTGCGTCAAGCCACTCACCACCGTGTTGCGAGCAGTGCTATCGTTCAAATATTTATAGCTGTCGCCAGGATATACAGGCGTTGGATTCGAGGATGAATAAACAACCTTGAACCCATTCGGGAATGAGCCTGAGGCTGTCCACTCGACTTTTACTGCATCATCGTCATAGCTTGACACCGATTGCAGCACCAGCGAATCTGTGCCCCCGTTGCCATCAGACAGGGTGATCTTCTTGACTTCGCTATAGGTGTCGCAGCCACCACTGACAATGCGGCACATGCGGAAGGTATAGGTCTTACCCGCCGTCAGGTTCTTGACAAAAGCAGAGGTCGTAGCTTCCTGGCTGACCACCGCCTGTTCGCTGCCTGGATAGGTCGGTTTGGCAGTTCCCTCAACCCATAAGATACGGTAACCATTGGGGAATGAACCCGTCTTCTGCCATTGAATTTTCACCGTCCCAGGCTCTGTTTCTACCAGCGATTTAATGGAGAGGAAAGGTGCACCTCCCCCAATGGGCGTGGGCGTAGCAGTTTTGGTGGGCTTGGGTGTGGGAGTGGCGGTTTCAGGAACCAGGTAAGAGATAATATTGGAGTAAGTGAGGCAATCGCCGCCGTCTACAATACAAACCCGGTAGTGGTATTCAATACCCGGCAGGAAACCTCCGATCGACAGACTGCGTGCATCTTCGTTCTTCAACCACTTTGATTCACTTTCCGGATAGGTTGGTGTATTGGTATGGCCTGACCAAATCACGCGAAAGCCTTGTGGGGCAGCGCCGTCCAATGTCCACTGTACCGTAACGATTCCTTTTTCATCGGTATCGATCGCTGTCAGGGTAACAGAACCCGCAGGCAGAGCAGTGGCGGTAGGTGTGGCTTCAGCTTCTTTGGTGCGGGTTACTTCACGTTCAGTCTGTTGGCTGGTCTGATCAATAATCTCGTCATTACTGGCGGTTTCAGGAAATACCACCTGGATAGTATCGCTAAAACCGCTGCAAGCACCGTCTTTCACGCGGCACAGACGGAAATAATGCGGGACTTTATCATTGATCTTCACATGGATTTCACGGATATCGTCCTCCATGATCGGCACCCAACCGTGTTGACCGGGCAGCGGAGCAGGATTATCGGGAGACCAGGCCAGCATGAAACCTTCGGGAAAATCACCTTCGGCTTCCCAACGCACCGTCACCGGGCTTTCAGGGTTGGAAGAATCAAACGAAAATGCCACAATTTGCAGGGAATAAATCTCAATCTCGCCCGTGCCATCTCCGCGATCGTCCTCCGCATATTGGGTAAGCACTGTTGTGCGTTCGCCGCAGCCAGAGATCAGTAAGAAGATCACGGCAAAAAACAACACAAAGATAATTTTTCTAATTTTTTCGTTCATACTCGGTTCCTTAGCGAATGAAAACAAAATTACTATCGTCTGGGAACAAGGGGGAATGGGTAACAGCAAAGTTAGCCAGACACAATACTACCCATTAATCATAATTATAGCAAGAGAAAGACTCTATTACCCAAAATTATTGTACCGTATCCTTACAGTCCTGTTAAGCTTGTTCAGAGCACTAAATGACGAACCAGAACATCGACGTTGCCATACAGCAGCAACAATTCGACACCCGCTCTGCACAGGCCTGGGCAAAGGCAGGCAAAACAGAACAATGGGTGCCTGGGAAAATCCTGAACTGGCATATGGCTTAATAATGGTTCAGCGCTGGTGGCGTGGGCCGATTGAGCTCCCGCTTGCTGAATTAAAACCCACCGTTGGTCC
>DSBE01000032.1 GCA_011053085.1 Chloroflexota bacterium | reverse complement strand
CTTTCACTCCTGTGGGCGGGGCTTCACTCTCGCTCAGGAGAGTGTCCAGATCCATTCATTGATCACTTTGGGAAACAATGCTTTCAATAGTTCGGCGTTCTGGGCGTCTTTGTCGTAAGCATCGGGGAAGATGTGGTGCACTTCCTCCAATGTGCGATAGCCGAACAAAACTTGTAAAAAGAGCGGATTGGGTATATTGACGTCGGCGCCTTCCTCATCGGAAGCACGCCAATCATTCACCCCTACCATTTTACCATCTTCGAAGGTTATTTTCAGGCCGCCTTTGTAAAAATTAATGCGAAAGGCGCCGCTGTACCCGGCAAATAGAGAAGCTGACAGGTGTTTTTCCAGCGCTGGGGCGATGGTTTGCAGGAAAACGGGCAGGTCTGCCACGCGCAGGTACCAGGCATAGGGTTTGCCCTCTACGCGGCACCAGCCACGGCACAAGTCGTAGGCGGGATGGGTTTCGCCCAGCGCCAGCAGCAATGCGCTGCATTCTTTGTTGGTACGTTTGGCAATACTTTCACCGCGCTGCCAGGCATCGCGCAGAACAGAAGGCATTAATTGCGCGCTGTTCATGCCGGGTTTGAACTCCAGGTGCAGCACAGCCATCGAGGTGCGCCATAGCGGTGTGGCATAACTATAGAAACCCAGCCGCTCGCCTACTTTATTGGTGATGATGACCATAGTGCGATGGTTGATGTTGTCAGGATGCATACCGCTCAATTCATAGCGCCACAGGTCTGCTTCACGCGCCACGCTGATCAAATTACGCTTCGCAGATAACCGGTCTAATTCCAACAGGAAAGGAATGTCACCGGCATCTGCCGGGCGGAACCGGCAGGGCTCCGGCTCTTCGCTTTTCAACGGCAGCGTGCCGGCAGTACCCTTGCGGTAGCCCTGCAGGTTGAGGGCGTATTCATAGCCGAACAGGCGGTAGTAATAGGGGATACCGGTGATGCCCTGCACATCGATATCATTCTGTGCGCACCAGGTATGGTGCCAATCGAACTGCGCCCGCACCAACCCGCGGTTGCGGTAGTCTTTGTCGGTACCGACCAGTTCAGGACGCGCCATCGCGAAGGGAACCCCGTCATAGCGCCAGGTCTGGGGGATGACACACATGGAGGACACGATCTTCCCATCAGCAGCAGGATCTTCTACCAACGTGAACAGCGATGCGTCACAAGTGGGGTGGCTGCCGTCTGCCAGGTCATGCACCCACTGCCGCAGCATGGCGGCATCTTCGGGCGGGTTATCCGGTCCACCGCCGTGGATGCGGGCGTTAAATTCTGCCAGGGCGGAAACATCGTCCGGTGTGGCGGCGCGCAGGATCAATCCGTCTTTGAGTGTGATGGGGGTTTGTGTCATGCTGCTCTCCTGACAATCTTCCGCTATTATACCGGAAAAAGCAGGATACTCCCCGGGAAATTAAAAAAACGAGGCTGTCAATCTGACAGCCCCCAAGTGGGGTTTTACCTTCTCTTCTTAGGAGGGGATATGTTATTTTTCTTTGGTGTCCGCCTTGGCGGTGCTGCTCTTTGTTTCGGTGCTGGCGCTGGTTTCAGATTTGCTTTGGCTGCTTTTCTTTTCAGAAATAGTGCTGGTGCCTGAAGCGGAGCGGTGATCGGTGGCATAAAAGCCTTTGCCCTTGAACACTATCCCGACAGGCTGATAGACCTTGTGCAGCGTTTCTTCGAGGCATTCCGGGCAAACTTTCATGGGTTCGTCCGAGAAACTCTGACGCTGGTCAAAAGTAATTCCACAACTGTCGCAATGATATGTATAAATGGGCATAGTTCACCTCTTATCGAATCCTATTATAGAACCACTTTGCGCTTTCATCAAGAGGCTGAGGGCCGTTCTAATAGGATTTTAACAGAGATTATTCCTGGATCCATGCCAGCAGCCAGTCAACAGCCTGCAGGGTCAATCGCTGGTAGGTGGGGTGCTGCCATACTTCCGGCACATGCCCGAGGGCGTTGTAAGCCACGCGCCCCAAACCTTCGTGTTTGCACCACACCAGCGGATGTACAACCTCATCCAGAATGCCCACCATCAGTATGTCCAAATTGTTGTCATAATGTTGTATATAGAACTCTTCGGTGACTTCGAAAGCGTCGATCTTCTGGGTGAAGTCATGCTCTTCGAACATGGGATAGACCTTGTAGGTGAAGGCCGGGGGATGGTGCAGAAATCTCCCGCCCAGCAGTTTGCCCAGCAGGGGTGCGCTCTCGCCCATCACCGTAGCGCCATGCACGCCATAGAAGGCGCCACCGGAGTGCACCCAGTTTGCCAGTGATTTCGCTTGCTTGTTTTTCATGCGGTGTGACCCCCTGGCATTTTGGGGGTCAGGATTGGCGGAGAAACAGGTATACGAAATCACCAGGTCAGGTTTTTCTTCCTCCAGGACTAATAATCGATCCAGATCATAGGTAGCCTCCACCTGCCAACCGCGCGGCGTCAACAGACCACTCAGCCAGGCGGCAAAGCCATCGAAGTCGTGCCAGCTGCCGCCCAGTAATAACAATGCTCGTTTAGGTTCCATTGTGCCTCCTTACCAGGGGATCGGGGTCCCGTCGTGGTGTAAAAAGATCGGTTCATCCGGCGTGCGCGATTGCATCGCCAGGTCAAAAACATCCTTGGCGGCGTCACGCGGATCGCGCGTGGCCTCCGGGCCGCCCATGTCGGTGCGCATCCAACCCGGGTTCAGCGCCAGCAACTGAAAGCCGCGCGGCGCCAGGTAGTGATGCAGCAGGATGATGGCGCGGTTGAGGGCGCCTTTCGACATGCTGTAGCCGAATTCGCGATCGCGCCAGCAGGCAGCGATGCTGCCGGATTCTGATGAAATGGTGGTCAGGCGCTTCAACCCATCTTCTTTCATCAAAGGCAGGAATTGCTGGATGACGCGCAGCGGCCCAAATCCGTTGACTGCCATCTGCAATTCGAGGCGCCCGTCATCGAAGTTATCTTCTTCCAATGGCGGGCGATCGCCTTCAAGGAAGATGCCGGCATTGTTGAGCAGGATATCAAGTTGCTTGCCAGTGGCGCGCACGGTCTCTGCTGCCGCGCGGATGGAATCCATTCGGCTGACATCCAGAG
>DSBE01000047.1 GCA_011053085.1 Chloroflexota bacterium | reverse complement strand
GGAATGTATTGTCCCTATTGCCAGCATAAACAAACGAAAGTAATTGACACCACCAAGGACTCGCATGGGGGTATTCGCCGTCGGCGGGAATGTTTGAAATGCCAACAACGTTTTTCTACCTATGAACGCGCGATCCTTGCGACGCCTTTGATTATCAAGCAGGATGGAACCAGAGAAGAATTTGACCGTGATAAATTAATGCGCGGTATTCGTATCAGCTGTGCAAAACGTCCGGTATCAGCGGCTGATATTGAACGATTGGTTGGTGAAATCGAGGTTAAATTGCAGAAGTTAGGGAGATCTGAAGTTTCTTCGAGGGCCATCGGTGATCTTGTGATCGATGGGCTGAAGGAACTGGATCAAATTGCCTATATCCGATACGCCATTGTTTACTTGCGATTAACGGATTTGCATGATCTACGGCAAGAAATTGACAAATTATTAGAAGGTGCAGGAGGTTAATTTATGTCATCATCAACCAGTAAGCGTGGGAAATTATTGCCCACACCGCCGTTACCAGAAGATATACCAGGTGTTGAATTAACTCCCAACTCGCTTGAGGTATTAAAACGCCGATATATCCGGCATGATGGCAGTGGCGAACCAGTCGAAACAGCTGATGGCATGTTCTGGCGTGTTGCCTATCATATTGCCAAGGTGGAGGAAGAAAGCAATCCGGATTTTATGGATTTGGCCAAACAATATTATCGGTTGTTAGTTAGTAAAACTTTCTTTCCAAATTCGCCCACATTCACCGGGGCTGGCACGCCTCTTGGGCAATTGGCGGCGTGTTTTGTTCTTCCTATCAGTGATGACATGGGACGCAATGGCACCGGGATTTTTGAGAGTCTTCGCAATGCCGCGTTAATCCAACAAACCGGCGGCGGCAATGGTTTTGCCTTCTCGCGTTTACGCCCATCAGGTGCGCTGGTACGATCTTCTGCCGGCCAGGCTACGGGTCCCAATGGATTTTTACGGGTATATGACAATGCTTTCGGAGAAATTGCACAGGGTGGTACACGCCGCGGCGCCAATATGGCGGTATTGCGGGTCGACCATCCCGATGTCGAGGAGTTTATCAGCGCTAAAACTGAAGAACATTCCATAACCAACTTTAATATTTCTGTTGGCATTACCGATGCTTTTATGCGAGCGGTTGAAAATGATGAAGATTGGGACCTGGTTTTTCCTGATGTACATTCACCCGAATATGATGGTTTCAGCGGCACCCTTGAAGATGCTATTGAACAGGGAGTTCCCCTAAAGGTTTATAAGACGGTGAGGGCACGGGATATCTTTGACAAGATCGTCCAACAGGCGCACCACAACGGTGAGCCAGGCATGTTGTTTCTTGATGCAGCCAACCGTGACAATCCCGTTCCGCATTTGTATCATCTGGAATCGACCAATCCTTGCGGCGAACAGTGGCTTGGTCCCTTTGAGAGCTGCTGCTTGGGTTCTATCAATCTTACACAGCATATGGGCGAAAACCACACCGTCAATTGGGCCAAGCTGGAAGAAGACATCTGCCTTGCCACCAGGTTCCTGGATGATGTTGTAGACGCCAATAGTTATGTGCCGGCAGTGCCGCAATTGAAAGAGTCTGCCCAAAGAGCTCGTAGAATAGGACTGGGCATCATGGGGTTTGCAGATCTTCTATATCATGTGGGGGTGCGTTATGGTTCAATCGAAGGGCAGGAATTTGCCTCTCAATTGATGGAATTTGTGCGCTATCATGCCATGCGTACCAGTGTGGCGTTGGCAAAAGAACGCGGCGCATTTCCTGCGATCAAGGGCAGTATTTATGACCCGGAAAACATAACCTGGCAGATTCCTATACCGCTGGTTGACTACACCCATGATTGGGGCCGGCCTGCCTTGGATTGGCAGCAAATATTCGATGGCATCAAAGCCAACGGGATTCGTAATGCGGCGCAAACCACCATTGCACCTACCGGCACCATTGCAACAGTCGCCGGGGTCGAAGGGTATGGATGTGAACCAGTTTTTGCCCTGGCATACGTTCGCCATGTGAACGATAAAGGGCAGGATCTTCAACTGACCTATGTGCCGAAATATTTCCAAACAGCCCTGGATGAAGCAGAAATTTCTACTGAAGATCAAAAACATATTTTGGATCTTGTGATGGAATTGGGAACCTGCCAAAACATTCAGGATTTGCCTGAACATATCCGCCATGTGTTTGTGGTTTCTTCTGACATTTCTGCCGAAGAACATGTGCGTATGCAGGCGGCCATGCAGGCTTTCGTTGATAACAGCATCAGCAAAACCATCAATTTTCCCTCCAATGCGACTGAGGAGGACGTGGCAGAGGCTTACCGGTTGGCATGGCGCCTGGGATGCAAGGGCATCACTGTTTACGTGACTGGTTCACGCGATGTGGTGGTGTTGGAGACCAAACAAACCGCCAAACAAAAAGAACCTGCCAGCTATGCTGAACAACCGATGATGTGGCATGATGACCGTAAACCGCGGCCGCGGGCTTTGCCGGGATACACGTATGTGATCCAGACACCGTTGGGGAAAGCCTTTGTCACGGTGAATGAAAATGGTGGTAACCAGCCATTTGAAGTCTTCATCAACAGCGCAAAAGCTGGCTCTGATACCGCCGCTATGTCTGAAGCCATCGGCAGGTTGATCTCACAGGTTCTACGGCAAGCTTCGCCGATTGAGCCAGTGAAAAGGCTTGAACTGATTATTCAGCAGTTAGGGGGTATCGGCGGGGTGCGAGCGATGGGATTCGGCCCTAACCGGGTGAATTCATTCCCGGATGGTGTTGCCACTGTGTTGCAAGAGTATTTGCAACAGCGTGATGAACGTATTCAAGGAGGTGACGCAGATACTCGCGCGAATCACCTGAAAAAGCAAGTAGCTAAAAATGCGGTAATCCAACAACTGACGCTGCCTGAAATCGGTGACCTGTGTCCTGAATGTGGACAGGCGACATTGATCATGGAAGAAGGCTGCTGCAAGTGTTATTCGTGTGGATACAGCGAATGCTGATCAAATAAATACCAAAAAACCGTCCGGCAAAAATTCAGCCGGACGGTTTTTTTGCTTTAGTTAATCACGCCGATTTGCTGGTGTTTTTG
>DSBE01000038.1 GCA_011053085.1 Chloroflexota bacterium | reverse complement strand
GAAGGCGCGTAGCCAGGGGCGTTCGTAGGCCAGGTTGTAGGCGTAGATGTTGCCGGAGAGCACGGTGAGGCGGCGTTGTGTGCTGATCGCCTCGGCGATGATTGCCAACAGCTCAGCTTTATCACACAAGGAGAGTAACGTACCCAATACGTCTATACGCGGACATAGCGTTTTAAGCGACGCAGCTATAGAATTCACCACATAGCCCCTAGAACACGATCCCATTTTGCAGGTTTGAATCTTCCCCAACCTGCTTCAGGCGCCAAAGTCATTTCGCCGAAAACCACTCGCTCGTTGTTCACACAATATAAATCGATCCTTACAAAATCAAATCCCTTACCTAGTGATTCAGCGATACTGATCATTTCCGAAAGCCGCTTAGGTCTAGGAGTTACAGGTCCCATACGGTACTTAAGTGTAAACTCTTGCGGGAACCAATCTCTATCATAAAATGTTCTTGTGTGATCTACAAACCTCGAATAATCAACCTGCACAAACTTCACTACGCCGTGCATAACGAAGAATTTGTAATCAACCGGGATTCCATACTCATCATCTTGCAACATCTCTTCGATAATGATTTGAGGGGCAACTTCTGTGTACCACCATTCATTTGTAATATTGCCATACTCTTTGTCAAGCAATTCTTGAGCTACTTGCCAGAGTTTTGTTTTCCCAAATTGTTGTTTATCTCGAATAAATTCGATAAAGTCTGGGCCGCTACCGTGCGTAGCTTTGATTACAAAAGCCTCGGGTAATATATCAAAATTAATATCGAAAGCATTGTCCCCGTAGAAATATAAAGTTGTTAGAATATCCTCATTTATGTGTTCAGCGACATAGTCCCGGACTAATAACTTGTCTGCTACAAGCAAATAATCAGGATTGCGATCATGAAACTTTCGATGAAGTATTTTATCATTGAAAGTAACTGGCTTTAACGGTCGCGGAATCCGCTTATGTGCAATAACATGCCGTAGGAAATCATACAGATATGCTCCTAGAACGACCTTGAGAATTTTCTTGAGTATCAGGAATTTTCCACCGTGCATTATATACCCCTACAGTCGAAATCAATGACCATCAGATACCATCGTGAAGATGCTACAGAACTTTTTTGTACAGTGATTCAAATTGCTGCGCCACATGCTTCCAAGAAAACTGTTGAGCCTTCGCGCGCGCATTCTGGACCAGATTTTGCCATAGTTGATCGGACAAATCGATAGCTTGCAGGATTACTGCAGCGGTTTGTTGAGGATCATCAAAGTCGGTAAAAAATCCTTCTTTGCCATCATCGATTAACTGCGCGAATGCCGTCAACGATTGAACAACAGGAACACAACCAGATGCCATTGCTTCCAATAAAGCTATGCCAAATGATTCGTATTCAGTCGAAGATACCCAAACCTTTGCAGTTCGCAAATACTTTAATAAGTCATCTTCCGATACACGACCTAACAATTGGACGCGCTCAACGATGCCTAGTTCTACACACATTTCTTCTAAAGCTGTTCGACAACCACTATCCGGCCCAACAATCATCAACTTGGCAGTAGGCCGCCTTTCCACTACCACAGCAAAAGCCTGCAACAATCGGTCATAACGTTTATTGCTGGCTAAACGTCCAACGCTGAGCAACAAATCAGGATCACGTCCATCGAGATCAAACGTGGATAATGTATCGTACTGAATACCATTTGGAATCAAAGAAAGTTTCTGATTTGAAACCACAGTCGATAACATTTCATAGTCATGCAAGCTAACACAAACTATTGCCTTGACTTGAGATAAAGCCCATTTAGCTACAGTTCGAAAGTATATTTGCTTGAATTGATAAGCAAACTTTGTATGAAAAAACATACCATGCGTGGTGAATACAATAGGTTTTCTGTGAATCAGCTTTGTCAGGACCAGATAAATCAAAAAAAAGTCACTGCTATGCAAATGAACCAAGTCACAGTCTAGGATATGACGCAAAACCCCCGGGGCAATAGCAAAACGTTGTGGGCCTATATAGGGGACTCTTTTGACGTTGATACCATCAATAACTTCTTCGTCTGGGAAGTAGTAAGTCTCATCTTTGATGACTCGATTAAGCGCAACAACCTCAACTTGATGCCCTGAGGACAGTAAATATTGTGAAAGGTAGAACACAGCTGATTGTATTCCACCAATAACCGGATAAAAATGGCGAACAACATGCACAATTTTCATAGTTTTCTACAATAAACCTTCATAGACAGCCTGAACTTTTTCTACATATTTCTCAGCTGTAAATTGCTCACGCGCCACTTTCAAGCCGACTTCTCCCATTTGGGTTATGTGTTGCAAGTTTTCAAATGCAAATTCCAGCCGTTCTGCTAAATGTGCTACATTTTTCGGTTCGTAAAGCAAACCCGTCACGTTGTCGGTTACAATCTCCGGGATTCCTCCCCAATTGGGTGCAACAACAGGTTTCTTTGCAGCCATTGCTTCAACTAACACTCTGCCAAATGGCTCCGGAGAAGTTGCTGTATGTATATACAAATCTATATCAGTCAGGATTTGCGGGATATCGTCGCGAAAGCCGGTAAAAGTAACCCGTCCTTTTAAATTGTGATTATCCACCAACTGCTCAAGGTATTCACGATAGTCAGAATACTCTCGTGAAGAAGCCCATATAGGAGAAACATTTCCACCCACAATGACTAAGTGTAAGGGCTGCTCAACGCTCAACTTTTGGAACGCTTCTATCAACAAATCATGACCTTTCCACGGGATAAGTTGTCCGATCGAACATAACAGAATTGTGTCTTCCGCAAGATTCAACTCTTTTCTAAACTTGCCAGGCTGCACATTCTGAAACAAATTGATTTCAACACCATTGTGAATGACGATTAACCCGGAATGTAATTTTTTGCCAAGAGCGAAGGCTACAGCATGTGAAATGGCGATGGTTTTATCTGGCAGCCTGGTAGAAATGCTCAATAATTTCTTTTTTGCACCCGATTCAGGAATATCACGTAGATGCCAAACTGAGGGGATGTGCAATTTACGGGACGCTAACGAGAATGGTATTCCCACGCGATACGAGTTGACGTGAACCAAGTCTGGGGATAACTCTTTCAGCAAACG
>DSBE01000338.1 GCA_011053085.1 Chloroflexota bacterium | reverse complement strand
GTGTGCTGCCGACCCGCCTTGCCCGCCACAAAGCTGCCATGACCATGACGGGCAGGATCAATTTGCAGAACGCCACATATCGCAATGACCCGGCACCGCTGGATGAACAGTGCGGTTGCTATACCTGCCAGCATTTCTCGCGCGCTTATCTGCGGCATTTGTTCAACGCCAAAGAAGCGCTGGGTGGTACGCTGGTGTCTATTCACAATCTCTATACGTTGCTGGCATTGGTACGCCAGTGCCGCGAGGCAATCGAGGCGGACCGGTTTGCCGATTTTGCCGCCAATTTCCTTACCAACTATCAGGACGGTTCACAATGAGTATCTTTCAAGCGATTATTCTTGGCATTGTGCAGGGGCTGTCTGAGTTTCTGCCTATCTCCAGTTCCGGCCATCTGGTGCTGGTGCCAGCCATGTTGGGCTGGTCGATACCTGAAGACCAGGTCTTCCCATTCGGCGTGCTGGTGCAATTGGGCACATTGGCAGCTGTATTCATCTACTTTCGTCAGGATATATGGTTGATGGTGAAAGGATTTGTGAATGGCTTGCGAGAGAGAGCGCCTTTCAAAGAAGCGGACAGCCGGCGCGCCTGGCTGATCATCCTGGCGACGATTCCAGCTGGCGTTATCGGTTTGCTGTTGGAAGATGTGGTTGAAGAAGCCTTCAAAAGTCCGCTGGCAGCGGGTTTGTTCCTGCTGTTGACGGCGGTGATTTTGTGGGTGTCTGAGCACATTTCTACCCAGGAGCGAGTTTTGGAAGACATCCGCTGGCGGGATGCGGTTTGGATCGGGCTGGGACAGGCGCTGGCCATCTTTCCGGGTGTGTCACGTTCAGGCGCGACCATCGCCAGCGGGGTCGTGAGAGGTATCAACCGGCGCGACGCGGCGCGGTTTTCCTTCCTGATGTCGATTCCTATCATGCTGGCAGCAGGCTTACTGGGCTTGCGTGACCTGCTGGCGGTTGAAGACCTGACGGCTTTTCTGCCTTCAATGGTGATCGGGTTTGTTACTGCCGGGGTGGTGGGATATTTCTCTATCGCCTGGCTGCTGGCGTTCATGCGCGAACGGTCAATGAAATTATTTGCCTATTATTGTGTTGTCTTTTCCGGTGTGGCATTGCTGGTGATCTATGTTTTTTAGGCGATGCGGGATCTTGTTTATAGCGCTTGTTCTTGCCGCAGGCTGTGCATCGGAGGTGATTGAACCGCTGGTGACGGTGGAAGCTCCAACCAGGCCGGCTGTGTTGCAGGTGGGGCTGAGCGATAGCCTCAGTGCATTTGAACCAATCTTCTATGAATGCGCCACAGATATAGGCGTGTTAGTCGAGACCCTGCCATGGAGGATGCTGCGCAACCAGCCCAAAGATGTCTTTGTGGTGTATGGTGAGGGCGGCAAGGTTTTAACTGAACAGGTCTATCAGATCGGCACATCGCCATTGGTGATGATCGTACACCCGGACAACCCGGTCAATGCTTTTTCGCAAAATGATCTGTTGCGGATGTATCAGGGCGAAATTACTGATTGGCGTGATCTCAGCCCGTTATCGTCGTATGGCGGTGAAATGGCGGTGTGGGGGTATATGCCAGGCAGTGAATTGCAGGATGCCTTTGCTGAAGAGATTTTTACGGCTAATTTGCAAGGAGCCTGGAACGTTGCTCCTGACCCCGCTGCACTGGTTGATCAGGTGGCGCAGGATGCACTGGCGGCCGGGTTTGTGCCAGTGTGGGCGGTGACTTCGTCCGTGCGGGTGGTTCCGCTGGTTGATCTTACGTTTGAAGCGCTGCCGCTTCTGGCAATTTGGGAACAAATGCCTGATGCGGCACAGCAAGCTTGGCTGGTGTGCGTACAATCTGAACTGCCGCAGGCGGAGGAATAAGATGACAATCGAATTTCACCTGAAAGGCAAAATTCTAAAGGTGGAGGAGAAGTCCATCAGCATTCGGGATGCGATGCAGGCGCTGCAACTGTCGCCGCAGGCGTATCTGGCGGTGAAGGATGGTGTCTTGCTGAACGAGGGGGATGTGGTGCGTGCGGGTGAGGTAGTCAGGTTGGTGGCGGTGATCTCGGGAGGGTCTGGGTGAGTTATATCCGCTGTCACAAATGCGATCAGCACGCAGCCATGCGCATGAAGCACCACCGTCTGAATCTCTGCGCTGAGCACTATATCGAGTATATCCAAAAACAAACCTTGCGGTCGATCAAGAAATACCGCATGTTCACCCATTCAGAGCGGGTGTTGGTGGCGGTTTCGGGCGGTAAGGATTCACTGGCGCTGTGGGATGTACTGCTGACATTGGGATATCAGGCGGATGGTTTCTACATTGACCTGGGCATTGATGAGGGTCTGGGATATTCTTCGAAAAGCCGCATGATGGCGGAACAATTTGCGCAGTCAAAAGGCGCCCGACTCACCGTGATTGATTTTGCCGGTGAATACGGGCTCACCATCGGAGAACTGGCAAAACGAACGCGGCGCGGGACTGACAAACCCTGTTCGGTGTGCGGGATCGCCAAGCGGCACACGATGAATGCCGTCACGCAAAGGGGTGATTATGATGTGATCGCTACCGGACATAATCTGGATGACGAGGCGGCAGTGTTGTTCAGCAACACCCTGCGCTGGGACACGGACATGATGATGCGCCAATCACCTGTGCTGGAGGCACACCACGGTATGCCGCGTAAAGTGAAGCCGTTCTTCCGTTTTTATGAGCGTGAAACAGCTGCTTATGCGCTGCTGCGTGGGATTGATTACATCCAGGATGAATGCCCGTTCGCGGAAGGCAGCCGCACGATTGAATTGAAACACCTCTTGAACCAGTTAGAAGATCAATCGGCTGGCTCCAAGTTAAATTTCTACATGAATTACCTAAAAGCGCAGGAACAGAAGTTCTTCAACCGTGATAAAGATGAAGCGACCCGGGCCAACTTGAACCGTTGCCTTCAGTGTGGCCAGCCGACTACTGCCGAAGGTTTGTGCGGCTTTTGCCGCCTGTTGGCACAAAGCCAGCGGTAACGGTTGTCATTCCTTTTCTTTTCAAATATTCCCCAATTTCCCGTAAATCAAGGGTATAATGTTGCCAATATATTTGCACTGAAAGGAGTGTATTTTAACC
>DSBE01000228.1 GCA_011053085.1 Chloroflexota bacterium | reverse complement strand
GGCCTGTGAAATACCCGTCCGTAGCCACGGCACAGGAAGTCACCTGGCCGATCACTTTGCCGCGTTCGTTCATCACCGGGTCGCCCAAATGGGCTTTGCGGGTACGCTGTTCGACGAACCTGAACCGCACCAGGCTGCGTTTTTGCGCGGCTACTTGTTCCATGAATGCCTCTCTGCCAATGAACCATGGTTTGTAGGTCTTGACAAAGTAGGAAAAGCCAGCTTCGCCCACCGTTACTCCCAGCGGACCGTCCAATTCATGTCCATACAAAGGCAGGCCATATTCGGTTCTCAACGAATCACGCGCGCCCAGGCCACAAGGCTTCAGTCCAAGCGGCTGGCCTGCATCGATCAGATCCTGCCAGAAAGCCACAGTTTGCGCCGGGTGGATGAAAATCTCATAGCCCATGTTCTCGCCGGTATATCCGGTGCGGGATATGACGAGGGGATAGTCTTTAATGGTGGTTTCGATTAACGTAGACCTTTTCTGGCTGCGGATTTGTTTTTCAACATCAGGTGATACTCCCAGACACAGGAGAACCTCCATGGATTTGGCTCCCTGCAGGGCGATGTCGACCAGCATCTCATCCCCATGCTGCGGGTCGTGCAGGTTCTTAAGAATGACATCACGGCCGTACACCCGGGCAGAAGGGCGGACTTTGTCAACCAGAACGGAGCCATTTTTCACAGCTTTCAGCCACTGCCAATCGATGTCGGTATTGGCGGCGTTGACAACCACCAGGAATTTGTTGGCAGCGCGGCGATAGACGATCAGGTCATCAATAATGTGTCCATCAGGATCGAGAAAATGGGTATAGCAGGAGTGCCCAACATCCAATCCGCTGATGTCGTTGCCACAGACACAGTCAAGAAATGTGGCGGCGGAAGGTCCTTCCGCCTGGAAAACACCCATGTGCGACACATCGAAAAGACCGGCTGCCTGGCGGACAGCCAGGTGTTCATCTAAAATCGAAGAATATTGCACTGGCATTTCCCAACCTGCAAATACCACCATATTAGCGCCGACATCATGATGCCATTGGTTCAATATGGTTTTTTTCGGGGTTTCATCCTCCTGCGGTTGATAGGTGAAGGCGGGCAACTCGTTTTCAGTCAATGTGTCAGGCATGCCGATATACCATGGTTTATAAGGTGAATGGATTTCGCTCTGCGCTGAAGTAATCGGCGCAAGCAAAGAATCTTCAATTATCACCGGGCCGGGGATGCGACGCTGAAGGTCTTCATCGAAAGTGGTGTAGGCATCAGACAGATCGCGCAGCCAGGCGGCCGCATAAGCTGCCTGGTCAACGGGCAGGCTGAACATATAATGGCGGTCATCTACCGCTGACAATACGCCCTCAATCTCACCTGCAGGGGTGACAATGCTTGTTTTTTGGCTTTTTCCAGTGCCAAGGTCTTCTGTATCGCTGGTGAAGGTAAAATTGGCAAATTCGGCTGCTTTTTCGCCTTTGATCTCGTAGCAAGTCCATCCTTCGACAATGTTCGAAGGACTGTCATCGATTGTGTAGTTGTAGGGATAACCCAGGGTTGCATTGGGTTTATAGGTATCAAATCGCTGACAAAGTTCTCTGACTTTTAACCTGACATGCTGCAAGGTGGTGAAATCCACTTTGGCACGGACTGTGGAGCCTGTGCGGGACTGTATTCTGTATGGCGTGATGGCGAGAAGAAGATCAGCCATCAGATCTGCCAGAATTCTTGCGTCCTCTATCTTGAAGCCGCGTTGGGTGATCCATGGGCTGCCGAAGCGAATGCCGGATGCTCGCAGTGCAGAACGGTCGCCGGGGATGGTGTTACGGTTTACGACAATACCGGCCACATCCAGAATACGCGCCGCCAGGTCGCCATTCAGTTGGGCTCCATCAGGACCGGTGATGCTGCTGCAATTGATGTTGGCAAGGTGTGAATCGGTACCGCCATAAGAGATGGACAATCCACGTTCGGTCAGTCGGTCCACCATGGCTTTGCAGTTATCGAGTATCTGCTGCTGCAGTTGCTTGAATTTATCAGTGGCAGCGAGTTTGAAAGCTACCGCCATACCTGCGATGGTGTTGAGATGCGGGCCGCCCTGTTCACCGGGAAAAACGGCTTTATCGATAAGATCACTCAAACCTTCGTCCTGCACGATGATACAGGCGCCGCGCGGACCGCACAATGTTTTGTGGGTGGTGAAGGTGATGATGTGGGCATGGCCAACCGGGGAGGGAACCACACCAGCCGCAATCATACCGGCAATGTGAGAAATATCGGTCAATAAGGTGGCGCTAACTTTATCGGCAATGGCGCGGAAGCGCTGCCAATCAGGGATCATGGGATAGGAGGAGTAGCCGGCGATGATGATCTTGGGTTTGTGCTGCAAAGCCAATGTTTCGATTGCTTCGTAATCCAATTGTTCGGTGGCGGGGTCAACCTCGTAGGAAATGATGTTGAATAGCTTGCCAGAACGGTTGACAGGAGAGCCATGGGTCAAATGGCCGCCATGCAGAAGATTCATGCCCATTAAGGTGTCGCCAGGCTTTAATAACGCGGTGTATACGGCATTATTAGCGGGCGCACCGGAAAGGGGCTGGACATTGACGTACAATTCGTTCGCGCTGACACCATTGGCAGCAAACAATTGCGCGCAGCGTTGGCGCGCCAGGGCCTCAAGTATGTCAGCAAATTCTACGCCTTTGTAATAGCGCGGATCGGCAAATCTGCGGTAATGGGTCAGGCGATTTTCAAAATCCATGATTTGTTCAGGCGGCATGTGGCGGGTGATCTCGTGGGGATAGCCCTCTGCGTACACGTTCTGGAATACCGAACCGAGGGCATCGCGAACCGCAGGAGGGGCAACACTTTCACTCGGAATCAATATCAAACGATTGCGCTGTCGATCCTCTTCTGCCTCAATCAATCGAAAAATATCGTGGTCGAGAGATTCCAGTGGTGCTTTAAACAGGAAACTATCCATCATTCATTGGCCTCCGGGAATTGTAGGTGATATGCTATTGGTTTGACAAATGGCAATCTACTGCCATATCTTCATTCTAATCTTAGGAGGCATGAAGGTCAAGCGAAAGCCAGCCGCCACAATGAAGGGGCGGAAAGAGAG
>DSBE01000186.1 GCA_011053085.1 Chloroflexota bacterium | reverse complement strand
ATGGAAGGCTGAGTCGGCAAGTTATGTTGAAAACTGGCGGTATGGCATTGTCAATGAACGCATGTTTTATTACCCGACAACAGGTTTATTGCGCGATGGTCGCATAAACTCACATCCGGAACATCCTTGGGTCAAAGATGGCAAAGATGTGAAGGCGCAGGCGGGTGGCAATTTTCTCGTGGCTGAGGCATGTTCGATCGGTTTTCTCGGCTATTATGCAGGACCCAGTGTTCATCTTGTAGATAGATACGGATTGACGAATGCATTACTCGCTCGAATTCCACCTATCGAGCGTGAAGATTGGCGCATCGGTCATTTTGATCGCGAAATACCGGCTGGATATTTGGACTATTTGGAGACAAATGATTTGGATCAAATTGAAAATGAAAATATTAGAGACTATGTTGCCAAGATGAATGTCCTTATTAGGGCGGATCTGATGGAAAGAGGCAGGCTTCGCCATATCTGGAATTTCAATCGTGGAACCTATGACCAGTTAGTAAAAATAAAGTACGCGGATGAACACTGATACAGTATAATTTCGACGCTGCGGCAATGAAAGGCTTTTATCCGAACCCAATACATTCGCGATAACCAGGAGAAAACAATGAGAACTGAAACCGGTTGGGAAATTTTCTATGATCAGTTTGTACCTGATACGTTGAACCATCTGGAAACTGTAACCATGATAGGTAACGGTTACCTTGGAACAAGAGGGAGCTTTGCTGAAGGGTATCCAGGTGCCAATCGCGCCACATTTGTTCACGGCGTATTTGACGATACGCCGATTGTTTTCACGGAACTGGCAAACATCCCGGACTGGACAGCTTTACAGATCAAATTTAATGATAAGGTGTTTTCCCTGGCAGAAGGGACGCTGCACTCATTTACTACCAGGCTTGATCTTCAATATGGCGTCCTGACCCGACAGGTTGATTGGGAGAGTCCGGACAATCAAAGAATCATGATAAATTTCGAGCGTTTTGCCTGCCTGCATAATGTTCACTTGCTGATGCAGCGATTGAGAATTACATCTCAGAATTTTGAAGGTCAGGTTGAAATCCAGGCTCCAATCAATGGATATGCATTGAATGAACAACTTATGCACTGGCAGCATGCCTCAAACAATCACCAGCATGATGCAAACCAACTGGTGATCAAAACAATCGCATCAAAGATTACTGTCGCCGTTGCGCAGGATTATCGCTACCAGGGCGATCTAACCCAAAAGTCAATTTGGAATGTGCCCATGCAGCCGACGGCAGTCTTTTTATTTGGTCTCAAAGCAGGTGAATCGGTGACTTTTGAAAAAAGAACAGCTTTGTTTACGACCCGCGACACAGCAAATCCGTCACAAGCTGGCTTTGAGCTTTTAGAACAATCTTCTGGACTGAGCTGGATACAAATACGCAGGCAGCATGATAAAGCATGGAACGCAGTGTGGTCAACAAGTGATATGGTAATTGACAGTGACGATGACGCACAGATCATGGTACGTTTCTGTCTGTATCAATTGCTGATTGCCGGTCCGCAACATGATGACCAGGTCAATATTGGCGCAAAAACGTTGAGCGGATATGGGTATCGTGGGCATGTGTTTTGGGATACTGAGATCTTTATGTTGCCATTCTTCACTTTTACCCAGCCGCAAATTGCTCGGAATTTGCTGTCATATCGCTATCACCGGTTGCCGGGCGCTCGTAAAAAAGCAAAAGCGAACGGATATGATGGAGCCCAATTCCCCTGGGAAAGCGCCGATACTGGCGAAGAAGTGACGCCAACGTGGGTTCCCGCATGGGTTGACAACGAAGACGGAAAAAGCATGGAGCTTGTTAGAATTTGGACCGGCGATATTCAAATTCACATCACCGCTGACGTGGCTTACGCCATCATGCAATACTGGAAAATCACCGGCGACGATGAATTTATGTTGACGCGCGGTGCTCAGGTCATACTGGAAACCGCCAAGTTTTGGGCGAGCCGGTTGGAATGGAACCAATCAAAAGAAAGATACGAAATCACCGATGTGATCGGGCCGGATGAAAATCACGATCATATTGATAACAATGCCTTTACCAATCGAATGGTTGTCTGGCATCTCCAGACCGCGCAGGAAATATTTGAGTGGCTGGTGTCGAATCCTGATCAGCAAGCTGATGATTTGTTGTCGATGTTGGGAATTACACAGGCTGTTAGCCAAGAATGGCAGAAGAAAGCTACTCTGGTATACTTCCCGGATATTAATGAAGAAGGAATTATTGAACAATTCGATGGCTTTTTTGATCTTGATTATATAGATTTCTCGCTATATGCTGGCAGAACAAAATCGATGCAGGAGATTTTCGGCATTGAAGGCACACAAAAAGTCATGGCGCTGAAACAAGCCGATGTAGTCATGCTGTTGTATCTGTTGCGTGATAAATTCGATCTGACAACGATTGAAGCCAATTATGATTATTACAATATCCGGACTGACCATGAATATGGCTCATCCCTTGGGCCGGCCATGCATGCCATTGTGGCAGCGATGATTGGTCGGCGCGGGGAGGCTTACCAGCATTTTCTGCGCGCAGCAAAGGCAGATTTGTATGATGTGCGCGGAAATATCAAAGACGGAATACATGCCGCCTCCTTGGGTGGTGTCTGGCAGGCGGTTGTGTTTGGTTTTGCAGGCTTGAGGATCAATCAGGATGGGTGGTCTGTACATCCGACACTGCCAGAAGGTTGGCGGTCGGTTGAGTTCTCGTTTTATCACAAAGGCGAGCTTCAACGAGTTCGTGTGACTGAATAGCCACGAAACAAGGCGATTGCGAGCTACTGTTTATTTGTTTTATAGCCAATTGATTTGGATCGGGTTCTCTCTGATGATGCCTGATGGGATTTCATACAATTTTGTCAGCATTTGAGAAGTTAACAGTTCTTTGGGCTGCCCAATGATAACTTTTCTGTTGGGTGAAAACAATATAACTGAATCTGAGATGGCCTCTGCGATCTGCGGGTCGTGAGTGGAGAAAATGACGGTGTGATTTGCTGCCAGATCACGAATCAACCTGAGTACTTGCAGAGTGTTTTTCAGATCCAATTCAGCAGCAATCTCGTCCAAAAACAAAAAGGGAGCCTGT
>DSBE01000198.1 GCA_011053085.1 Chloroflexota bacterium | reverse complement strand
GCGATATTGTCAATGAACAGGTTTCCGGTGGTCATCTTGGATTCCAAGGAAGTCGCTAATTGAGCGCCGACAGATGGCACGACCGGCAGTTCACTCAAGGCACTGATCGGCATCCATAACACATCGATCTGGTTAGGGTCTGAGATGCGCGGTTGGTGAGGTTCATTGCCCGGCATGATACGGCACAGGAACAGAACAGTCAGTTTTTGGCGGTCGCCATATTTGAAATTTTCTCTCTCAGGAATGTACTCCCACAGCATCAATAAGCGTCCCACATCTACCTGGGCGCCGGTTGATAAATTGACACCGCGATGCATGGCTTCGTACAGGGATTCACCCTGGTGAACGGTGGCACCCGGAAAGGTGAAATACATGCCCGACTCATCATTCATTTTAACGAGAACCACACGGTCCTTACGGACGATTGCCCCCCGTACATTGATGAGAATCGGTTTTGCATTCATACGCTTTCCTTCCAAAGTTTCTGTTCCCATTATAGCATCAGCTCAAAAACCAGGGAGGCAGAATGCGGGACTTTTTTAAGTTTTTTGAAGAAAGAACAGCATCTCGCTATAGACTTCGGTAACGGTTTGCTGCCAGGGAATCCCGGTTTTATGCAGCAGATTATTCACCAGGTTGCGATGACCATCTCGAAGATCATGTTGCTGGTTGAGCGACAACGCTGGCAGGGATACCACCAGCCAGTTTACGTTCAGTTGCTGCCAGAGTGGCACATTGCTGTCTTTGGCGCGTTTTTCAATACGGTGGGTTTCTTTGAAAAGAAAAGCCACATCAGCAGGTATGGTAGGAATATTAAGCAGAATATCCTGATGGTGGGCTTGTGAATGGGGATAACGTTGGGAAAAATAGGCCTGAATCAAATTGGTACGCGGCTTGTGCAGATCATAAGCATGGTATTCGATGGTTTGGGGCAGGCCCATCCAGGGCAGGCCAAACGGGTGCAATCCGCAGGCGAGATCGAGGATAATCGATGGCTTTCCAGTGACGGCGAAGATAGTTTCGTAGAATTCACGCAGGTGGGGCAGCCGTTCACGGGTGGAGGCGTGTTGAGAAAGGAGTTGTTCGCACATGGTCTGCTCTTCCTGTGGTGATGCCTGCGGGAGTTGTGTGGTCATCCAATCAATGGCTTGCTCATAATCAGGATCGCCCAGGTAGGAGGCAACTATGTTGTGCAGTTTTTGTTTGGCAGACTTGACGGCTGGCTTGATCTTGCCAAAGCGCTCAAATTCTGCGGCCAGGAGGGCAGTGACAGTTTCTGGTGGAATGTGCAGGTCGCGGTATTTTTTACTGGCGAGAATTTCTTCCACCCACGGGTGAAGGATGTCATCGTTCATACGGTACGCTGATCTTTGCGTTCGACAGTCAGGATGGCGATCTTGGTGCTGTGGTTGAAGGGAGCGGGATCAACAGGTGGGGCCGTTTGGATTGTTTGCGCATAGCCGGTGATATCTTCAGGAATGGGGATGGTGGTTTTCAGGGTGAGGTAGCCATCAGCGCACATGTCCTGGATGGTGATCATAAAATCGCTGCCAGATAAGAACACGGCATTGTTGATCAGCACCAAATGACCTTCGTGCGCCACCAGCGGCCTTATCTTGTTCACCAGGCGGTGGTATTCATCGAGGGTATTCACAATGCCGCCCGATGTTTGCGAGAAAATGGGGGGATCGAGAATGACGCAATCAAACAGCGCTTGTGACTTAAGTTCAGAGATCACCCGGAAGAAATCACCGGTGATGAAGTCTGCTTTGTTAATGGGGAACCCATTGAGGCTGTAGGAGGTTTTGGCGGCATTCAAAAAGGCACGGTTGCGGTCAGTCTGCACCACCCGCGCAGCACCGCCTGCTATCGCCACTATTCCTAAACTACCGGTGTAGGCAAAGGTGTTCAAGACCCTTTTTGGGGCACAATTTGCTTTCAACCATGTCCTCAAAAGGCGCGTATCGAGGTAAAAGCCGGCATCCTGGTTCATGGTTACATCCACGCGATAACGAATGCTGTGTTCTTCAATGGTGGTGGTGTGGCTCTCTCCGAAGAGCGGTTTTCCCCGGCGCAAAGCCTGGTCGGGATGGTTCCTGCGTTTGACGAAGGCTGTCTGGAATGGCCGAATTTGTTCGCAGATCGTTGCCGCCAAATGCTCAAGCGATGCCAGGCTGATGTCCCCGCGCTCAGAATAGTCAAACAACAGCAGTGTATCGGCGTAGGCATCGATCACGAGGGAGGGAAAGCCTTCGTAGAAACCCGCGAACAGGCGAAATGCGCCCTGCGGATTGTCCTGCCACAAAGGCGCACGCAAAGCGGCCGCAGCGATCACCTGCCGCATGATTTCGGGGGTTAGGTCAGAGTTTATGGGCGACATAGAGAATATGATCGGAGGCTTCCAGTGCGGTGGGGTGCCTGCCGAACTCCAGATTCAGATCAACCCAATGCTGCCACAATTCTGGCGCCAGTTGGGTTTCTAAAAAGCTCTTTTCGACAATATTGGAAAAACCTTCGCAGCCCAGTATTTCGATTTGCTCCAGTGCTTCGGTTTCTGCCATCAGGCTGTAAATCTCGGGAATGCGGGCAAAATAGGCATCGGTGAAGCCCAGGTCAGAGCGGTTGATGCCATATTGGAGGGTTTTCCATTCTTCTTCTAATTGATCGGGAGAATACTGCACCACCGCGCGTAAAGCACCAAACATGGTGATAAACGAAGCAAACAACACACCTTGCGGTTTGAGCACACTGATCGCGTTTTGCAGGGCTGCCACGCGCTTGTCACGGGTGACGAGATGATATAAAGGGCCCATCAACAACACCGCATCAAAGTCTTTGACATCTTTTGGCAGCGGTTGGGTGGCCTCCTGTATGATGGTCTGGTTGAGATTTACCCCTGCCTCTTCGGCTTGCAGTTTGGCGAAGGCGATGTTGGCAGGCGAGAGGTCTGCCAGGGTGACCTGATATCCCAACTGACTTAAAGCAATGGCATAGCGGCCGGGACCGCTGCCCAAATCAAGGATACGCGCAGGCGCTGGCGGCAAATGCTGCTGCAAAACGCGCATGGTCACGGCAAACTCTACCGGATGCTGGTCGAGGCGCTCCCACTCGGTTTGCACAGATTCGTCGT
>DSBE01000297.1 GCA_011053085.1 Chloroflexota bacterium | reverse complement strand
TTTTGCCATGGAGTTGTTTGCCCATATCGGCAGCCGATTGGAGCGCTACTATCAATTGACAGCCGCCTACGACTTTGTGGGTGCTTGCATATCTAACGATGACTGGGGTTTCAAGACCCAGACCTTGTTTTCGCCGCGCGCCATGCGCCAGTTCGTGTTCCCGTGGCACAGGCGCATTGTGGAACAGATTCATGCGGCTGGCAAGCCCGCTATCCTGCATTCATGCGGCAACTTTCTCAAGGTGCTGGATGACATCGTGGACGATATGCAGTTTGATGCGCGCCATTCCTACGAAGATACCATTATGCCCGTGGAAGAGGCCTATGAAGATCACCATCACCGTCTGGCGATTTTGGGCGGGATTGATGTGGATTTTGTCTGCCGCGCGCCTATAGAAGCCATTGAAGAACGCTGCCGCCAAATGCTGGCAAGGGTCACAGGCCGCGGCGGGTATGCATTGGGGACAGGTAACAGTGTGCCGGCCTACGTGCCGGACGAAGGATATTTTGCGATGATCCGCACGGCTCTGCAGATGCGGTGATATCATAGGGATTAAGGAAAAGTTCAAGGAGAGAAGATGATGGCCAAACACATTGGAATCCTGACAGCAGATGGTGACAGCCCCGGGTTGAACGCCGCCATTCGTGCTTTTGGCAAATCGGCGATCGGGCATCATGGGTATCGCATCACCGGATTTCTGGATGGTTTTCATGGCTTACAAACCAATACTGCCATGGAAATGTCGGCTGGTGATTTTTCGGGTATTTTAACCTCTGGCGGCACCACTTTGGGCACCAGCCGCCTGAAAATTGATGACCTGAATCCCCTGATCGCTTCCCTCGAAGAACATAAACTGGACGGCCTGGTTTGTTTCGGAGGCAAGGACACGCAATATCTGGCGTACCGCCTGAAACAAGCCGGGGTGAATGTAATCACGCTGCCCAAAAGCATCACCAACCACATTCCCAAAACCGACCGCTGTATTGGTTTTGACAGCGCTCTGACAGTGGCGGCTGAATCCATAGACCGGCTGCACACCACCGCCCACAGCCACCATCGTATCATTGTGGTGGAGATCATGGGCGACGATGCAGGCTGGCTGGCGCTGGGGGCCGGCATTGCTGGCGGGGCGGATGTGATCCTGATCCCGGAGATCCCCTATCATGTGGACAGCGTGGCGGAGACGATTCTGGAACGCAGCCGCAAAGGCAAGCGCTTCAGCCTGGTGGCGGTGGCAGAAGGGGCGATCTCTGAGGAAGATCATCAATTTTTCTTGAAGGCGCGCGAGGTGAACCAATTTTTGCGTTCGGGCAGTGATGATTATCAGGAGGTCGAATCGCAGTTAATGCAATTGGAAGAGGACTTCACTGGTAAGACCATTGACCTGGCGCAGCGATTGAACCAGGCGACTCAATTGGACACCCGTATCACCATTCTCGGTTTTCTGCAGCGCGGCGGTGCCCCCACTGCCACTGATCGCCTGCTGGCAACCACATTGGGCACCAGCGCGGCGCTGCTGGCAGCTGATAACCACTGGGGGGTGATGGCCGCGATGCAGGGCGGCGAGGTGGTGCCGGTTGCGCTGGAGGAAGTGATCCGAGGTGAGAAACCCGTGCCGCTCGATCATCCCTGGGTGATGAGCGCTCGTGCGGTTGGCACCAATCTGGGCGACTGAGCCTTTCTGCAGGAAATTGCATTTCCCTGGTCAATTGTTTACAAGGACGGGTAGGTTATAATAGCTGCATGCGCACACAACCACGGGCTTATCATCACGTAGCTATCATCACACACCCAAACCACGCAGGCACCGATGCGCTGGCGGCGGAGGTGGGTCAATTGCTGGCGAAAAACGGGGTGGACGATATTTGTTCTTTCACCTTTGAGCAGGATGAGCCGCCGCAGTGTTTGTGGGAGCAGGAACTGGACCTGGTGATCTCGATCGGGGGCGACGGTACCATGCTGCATGCCAGTCATTTGTGCGGGCCGCGCGGGATCCCATTGGTTGGTATCAATATGGGCCGGTTGGGTTTTCTGACGGAGTTGACCCGTGACAACTGGCAGGAACACCTGACGACTTTGTTTGGGCCAGATTCACCCGCCCGCCTGGAGCAGCGCATGATGCTGCATGGTGCGCATTCGCGTGGTGACAAATTGCTGAATGAATGGGATGTGTTGAACGACCTGGTGGTGGTACGGGGACGCTTTGTGCGTCCGATCACGCTCAGCGTCAGCGTCAACCAGACCCCGATCGTCGGTTATGTGGCGGACGGCTTGATTGTATCTTCTGCCACCGGTTCCACTGCTTATTCCCTGGCAGTGGGCGGCCCTATCCTGCTGCCAGAGATGCGCAACATGGTCATCA
This sequence comes from Chloroflexota bacterium, assembly GCA_011053085.1. Classification (GTDB taxonomy): domain Bacteria; phylum Chloroflexota; class Anaerolineae; order Anaerolineales; family Anaerolineaceae; genus SpSt-1165. Next base: position 780 of record DSBE01000297.1, on the reverse strand, counting down.
TCCCGATCAGTCCGCACTTCTCCATTGACCGCGCGTTTGTGCTGTCTGACCAGGATGAGGTGTCGATCCGCCTGGAAACCGAACATGAAGCCGTAATCAGCCCGGATGGCAAACAATCGGTGATGATCGAAAATGGCGATGTGCTGACGGTCAGCGCCAGCCAGTTCACAGCTGATTTTGTGCGTTTTTCGTCAAAGCGCACATTCTATCGCAACATCATACAATATATGGAACGCAACCCGATTGCGCTCAAGTTATACAACGAGAATGCTGAACAGGATTGATGCATGACCGAAGACCAGGCCAAAACCTTCTGCTATATTCATCCCATGGTAGAAACCACGCTGCGCTGCAACCAGTGTGGTGAATATATCTGCACCAAATGCGCCGTACACACCCCCACGGGCTATCGCTGCAAGACCTGCATCCGCCAACAACAGAAGAAGTTTGACACCAGCCAGCCGATGGACCTTGTTTTCGCGGTGGTGGTGGCGGGTGTGATGTCATTTCTTGGCAGCCTGGTGATCAGCTGGGTGGTGGGGTTTTGGGGGTTTCTGTCCATTTTTCTGGCGCCGATCGCCGGCACCATCATCGGCGAAGCGGCGCGCAAGGTAACCGGTCGCCGCCGGTCAAAGAAGTTGTTTCAGGCGGTGTGGATGGCGACCGCAGTCGGTGCGCTGCCGCTGTTCATTTTTAACCTGCTGTTTTTTCTCCTTACCCTGGGGAGCGGGGCGGGTGGTTGGTTATCGATCTTGCGGCCGGTGTGGTTTGGTTATTATC
>DSBE01000026.1 GCA_011053085.1 Chloroflexota bacterium | reverse complement strand
ATGCCAACAGCAACTTCCCGGCCGACTGATTCACCAACCCCCACCCCGGCAATCTTGCCGCTGGTCCTGGTTAGTGCTGAACCCGCTTCTGGTTCAACCATAGGTTTGACACCCGAATTCTTTTTTGAGTTCAACCAGGCAGTTGATCGTGAGAGCTTTGAAAAGCATTTCACAATATCGCCATTAAGTTCAGGAATGTTCATCTGGCAGGATGATCTCTCTGTCAGTTATCAGGTAGATGAACCGTTGCAAACCGGCGCGCATTACACCATCACTATCGGCCCAGAAGTTACGGCGCTTAACGACTCCACATTGGCATCAGCAACCGAATGGAACTTTCAAACAGCCGAGTATTTGTTGATGACCCAGCATTATCCACAGGATGGATCTGACAACATATCCACCAACACCGCCATTTGGGTGGCATTTAATCAACCCATCGTAGGTGAAGATCTGACCAGCGAACCTGCCGCATTTACCCTGGAACCTTCTGTGCCCGGCGCAGGCAGATGGGCCAACCACAGCACCTACATATTTTATCCCTCCGCACCGTTGATCAGTGCCACTGCCTATACTGTTAACATCGATCCTGCTTTGACAAGCGTTTATGCTACCGGTTTCTCCACCGCTTCACAGCCGTTGACATTTACAACCGAACACCCCGAAGTCACTGCCATCTCACCACAAGACCTATCAACGTTGTATCCCGGCGATGAGGTAGTCATCACTTTCAATCATGAGATGGATCAGGATAGCGTCGTTTCTAATATCCGCGTCGAAGACAAGAACAGCAACGCCATCGAACCTGCTTTTTCGTGGAATGAGGCCAAAACAGCGGTAATTATCAACTTTTCTGAAGTTTATCAACGTGATGACATCCTCAATATCACCCTGAATCCAGCCGCCAAGACCCGCGCAGGTGTACCGCTGCAAGAAAGTGTGCGTCTGTCTTATCACACGCTCAGCACTTTCAAAGTGGAAGTCATCCCGCCTACCAATCTTCCTGTAGCCTCCAGCGGATACACAGAATTGACGTTCACATTCAACAATCCTGTAGACTCTGCACAAGAATTAATCGGTCTTGTCGACATCCGCCCACGTCTTCCCGGTGCATTCACCGCATCTTTGGATGAAACCGGTACCCGCTTAACCTATGGCGGTTTCTTCCAGCCCGCAACATATTACTCATACTCTGTCTCTCCTGACCTGGTTGATCAATGGGGGCAGCCATTGGGTACAATGCTTTTCAAGCGGTTTCTCACTGGCCGCGCACCGGCTGCCATCCTGTTGAAGAAAGAGCTGGCTGACACTCCTTTGATCTTCATCCCCCTCAACGATATCAATTTACCAGTGGAAACCACCAACGTGCGCAATGTTGATATCCGCTCCTTGTCGATGAGTATTGAGGAATTCATCAGCCTGTATTGCAATACCCCTGACTGCCTGCAATGGTATACACCCGAATTTGACCGGTCATGGGTACAGGTGATGAGTCCTTATCTGATCAATGCGTCATTACCATCGGAATTAACTCTGGCACCACGCAATCAAAAGCTGGAATCAGGTTTATTCTTGTTTGAAGTCACATCAACAAGTTTGTCTGACGATGCAGGCCACAAATTCCTTGCTATCGCCGCAAACACCCACCTGACTCTGCAAAGAATCGGCAATGAGTTACTCATCTGGGCAGTTGATATGGGGACGCTTGCTCCCGTCGAAAATGCCCCTGTCATCCTCTACGATGATCGCGGTGTTATCCTTGAGGGAGGCAGTACCGATGCCCGCGGTGTATTAACCCTGCCAGTCGGCGATCAACCACTGATGCATGCTGTCATGTACCAGCCCGGCCATCCCCAATTTGGCTTTGCTTCGATAGACCAGACCACCAACACACAACCAAATCCCACCGGCAAATACGAAGCAGACTTTTTTCTGAACCGTCCGGTGTACACACCGGGTGAATGGGTGAACTTTTCCGTCATTCTAACACCCTACTCCACCCAAATCTTGCCACCGACAATAAAGGTGGCCCTGGAATACGAGTTCAACCAGGTCCAGTCCGCGGTGCAGGAAATAACGCTGGCTTCCAGCGGTACTGGTATGTTTGCCGGCTCGATCCTCCTGCCAGATAGCCTGCCACTGGGTGGTTATCAGTTATCCATCACTGATACTGATATCTTCCTACCGCTAACTGTGGTTGAAAATGGCACATCAGACAATCAACTGTCTGCGGCATTTGACCAGCCCCATTGGCAGTATTCGGATACGGTAACAGCCCAGATTGCCTTCCGCTATGCCTTCGGTGCTCCCATCACCAATCAGCCGGTCAACTGGCAGTTATTGGCCGAAGAAGTCAGTGATGCCGATGGCTCTCTCCCTCTCCAATCAGGTGAATGCCTGACAGATGAGCAGGGTACATGTTCTCTTTCGATTTCACCTGACCAAATTGAATCATTGGACCTCACCAGAGAGTATCTTATCACCCTCCACACAGATGCGATCGATCCTGTAAGTGCACAGGCAATTTCTGCCCATGCTTTCGCCAACCTGCATCCCGCGGATTTCTCCATTGACATAGTGCTGGAAAAATGGCTGGGTTCGGCGGGAGAGTCGATTGGCATCGAGGTGAACACCTACACATTTGACCGCTTGCCTTACGAAGGCATTGCGCTTTCCGCCAATTTAGAGAAAGTGGGCTACACGGAAAATACCACCTACGAGCGAGGCAGTGAAAGGATTCAACGCTCACCGGTCTATACCCAGATCGCAAGCACTTCATTTATCACTGATCAAGATGGGTACGCCCGCCTCGCCTTCACCCCGCCTGATCCGGGTGTCTATCGTATCAACGTTACCGATCAAAGGTATACCGAAGCCCATTACTTTTTTGTGGACGGTGAAACTGAGCACCAAACCCAATGGCTGGAGCCCGCAATTAACCTGATCGAGCTGGTTTCTGACAAACCCCTGTATGGCATCAACGAAACTGCACAGGTTTATATCCCCAACCCGTTCATGACCAAAGCAATCGCCCTGATCAGTGTGGCGACTGCCAGCGAGCAACGCGAGCTCATGCTTGAACTCGATCAACCAGGCGAGATCGTGGATATCAACATCAAAGCCAATGATTACCCGCAAGTACAGTTGTCCACTACTATCAT
>DSBE01000170.1 GCA_011053085.1 Chloroflexota bacterium | reverse complement strand
GACTATTCACGTGCCAAAGATGAAATGTTCGCTTATACCGACACCAAATGGAGCCCGTGGTGGGTTGTTAATGCTGATGACAAAAAAAGAGCAAGGTTAAACTGTATTGCTCACTTATTGTCACAAATAGATTATGCAGATTTAACCCCTGAATCTATAGAACTGCCAACCAGACAGAATGAACAAAGCTACGTGAGGCCACCGATCGAGGAACAGACGTTTGTCCCCGAGGTCTATTGACGTTTCTACGCTGCATCAGGATCATAAATTTCAACGGTATCCGCATCGCATTGACTGACTAACCATTCGATCCACCGTGTGAAACCCTCTTCATCTGGTGTATGGAGCGTTCCAAACTGGAATGAAAGTGGTTTGCCACTGCTTTTCATCACCATGTCCAGCTGCCATTGCGTATCTTCCTCTGGTTTCCCAACCGTTCTGACCAGAAAAACTTCATCCTGTCCAATATCTATTGTCACCGGGTCAACACTGGCATTATTGAGGAAAAAAATGATGTCGGTATCATCCTGGTCAAGAGAGGCCAGGTATTGAGCAACTGTTTGAGGGGTCAAGGGGTTGCTTTTGCCGGGAGAGAAAGATTTTGGGAAGACAGCTGGATGTATTCTCGGAAACAATGCACCGATGGTCTGGTTTACGAATGCGAAAAGGAGGTCGTAATCATCTGTAAATAGAATTACAGAGAATATGTTGTGCGCGCGCATTGTGATACGGTTTACATGGGCAATTTCGTCATTTATGAGCTGATTTATTTCCATAGGGCGACCTCACAAAACATAAACGAGATGCTACATTCATAGCATCTCGTTTGATAAATGACCAAGAAAGATTAATCGCGACTGAAGGTTTGGATAGTTTCGCCACTTTTGTCAATGACATCAATGACGATTGGCATCTGACCAACAGCGTGTGTGGAGCACGATAAACACGGGTCATGCGCGCGTACAGCTGCCTCTACACGGTTCAGCATGCCTTCCGTAATCCCATGATCTTTGACATACTCTTTTGCCACCATATCAACAGATTTGCACATTGCATAGTTATTGTGGCCAGTGGAGACGATCAGGTTGACCATGGTAAGACGGCGGTCTTCAGTGGCGCGATAATGATGGAACAGGGTTCCGCGCGGTGCTTCAAGACAGCCCACGCCTTCACCCTGGAAATTCTCTTTGGTGTTTAGAATGTCGGTGCTCATGATATCGGGGTCTTGCAGCAGCATTTCAATTTTTTCTATGCTATGTAATACCTCGATCATTCTGGCGTAATGGTAGTAAAGGGTGTTTTCTACGGGTTTACCACCGTTTAGTGTTTTGAAGATTTTATGGTCCTGGCCTGCCAGTGGGGTATCAATGGAATCTGCCATGTTCAAACGACCCAGCGGTCCAACCCGATATGAGCCATCCGGCCAGCCCATTGGTTTGTAATAAGGGAATTTCAGGTATGACCAGTTTTCAACATGTTCAGCAATGTGATCAAGATAATCTTCGGGAGCGAATTTTACCAATTCATTCCCATCCTGGCCGACAAGGCGCACCACTCCATCGTACATCTCCAACTGATTATCAGGGTTGACCAAACCAAAGTAACCGGTGGGGAATACTGCGAAGCGATCGATATCTTTATGATTTCTTTCGGCCCAACCCTTCATGATGAAAATACCAAGTTGGGCGGTCTTTTTGGTTTCTTCCAAATCGGCTAATATGGTCTCACGCTCTTTGGGTGAAAGGGTTTTGTTGACACCACCCGGAACTGCAAACGTGGGGTGAATACGGCGGCCGCCCAGTATCGCAATCACTTCCTGACCGAATTTGCGTAAGTTGATGGCTTTCAAGGTGAGCTCAGGATTTTCTTCCGCCATTCCTATTACATTGCGTATGGCGGGATCGGCATCAAAACCCAACAAAAGATCAGGGCCTGCCAATTCAAAAAAGTGCATGCCAGAACTTTGAATAATTTGACCATGATGCATCAATTCTCGAAGCAGATTGGCGGGGCGTGGAGGAGTCATACCAAGCACCTGGTCAGCCGCTTTGGCGGCAGCCAGGTGGTGACTGATCGGGCAGATACCGCAAATGCGCGGGGTGATCTGGGGCATTTCGCTGAGTAAGCGACCTTCACAGAACTTCTCAAAACCACGAAATTCATTGATATGCAAGCGAGCCATATCGATGCTGCCATCGTCATTGACGTGAACGGTAATTTTGGCGTGGCCTTCAATTCTGGTTACTGGTTCAATGGTTATTTTTTGCGTAGCCATATTCGTTCCTTTCTAATGCCAGTTAAGTAAGTCGCCAGTTAATTTGGGCATGCGCCCCTTGGCTAACTCACTGAGTGTATAAAAGATGGCATCCGCACTGGGTGGGCATCCAGGAAGAAAGACATCCACCTTTACGACTTCGCTGATGGCCTGGACACGAGTCATTACGGCCACTTCGGGGTCGTTGGGGATTTTTCCGCTTTCGTCGGTGCTGATGGTGTCAATATACGCGTAGCGCAGCGTTTCTTGTAAGTCGAAGAAGTTGCGCATAGCAGGCACGCCTCCAAACACGGCACAATCACCGAAAGCAACCAGGTATTTGCTGCGTTCCCGCATGCGTTTTATAACCTCAATGTGGGTTAAGTTATTGATGCCGCCTTCAATGATGCCAATTTGCACACCATCTTCGTCGGGATGTTTCAGGTCGGTAAAAGGGGTGGCACGGATGTCTGCCAGATTGACCAACTCCAGCAATCGTTCGTCCATGTCAAGGAATGACATGTGGCAACCTGAGCAGCCTGCACACCAATCAGAAGAAACTTTTGGTTTTGCCATTGATTTACTCCTTTATTGAATCTTAACACTGGCTGGTGTTGCCGTGAGAGCTTCGCGCCAGTAGGTAGGAATTGTGAAATCGAGGTGTTTGGCGAGTAAACTGAGTACTTCTGCGGTAGTTTTTACGTTTAGATCCGCATCGACTAATTTCTCTCGCCACTGAATCTTGCCTTCAAAGTTCACAAAGTGGCCTTGTTCTTGAGCCCAGTTACAGACTGGCAAGACAATATCAGCACTTTGTGTGAATTCTGTTTGATATGACGCTAAAACGATTGTGTTGTTAGCGCCCCTGGCTAATTTTGACCATTTATCATTTAATTTGTCGTCAGCGAGTACAGCCACAAGGGT
>DSBE01000339.1 GCA_011053085.1 Chloroflexota bacterium | reverse complement strand
TGTCAATTCTTATCATATACAATTTAACCAAGGAGAATCAAAGGCTATGATTACAAATTTTAGAGGGCGGGACCTAATTAGTGATCTTGACTTTACCAAAGAAGAAGTCGAGACCGTGTTGGAGCTTGCCTGGGATTTAAAGATGAAACGCGCGCTGGGTCAGCCGCACGCTTACTTGCGTGACAAAGTACTGGCGATGCTGTTTTTCTTCAGTTCCACCCGCACACGCGGTTCGTTTGAAGCAGGTATGGCGCAGTTGGGCGGGCATGCTGCTTTTATTGAAAGCCGCACCACCCAGATTTCACATGGCGACACTGAAAAAGAGATGGGCGAGATTTTTGGTCGCTATTTCGATGGGATCGCAATTCGCCATTGTGATTGGGGCGTAGGCAATCGTTATTTGAACCTGGTGGCGGAAGCCTCTCGCGCCCCGATTTTGAATATGCAGTGCGACATCTACCATCCGTTCCAAATTTTAGCGGATTTGATGACCATCATCGAGAAGAAAGGCCGCGATCTGCGCCGCAAGAAGATGGTTGTTAGCTGGGCGTATGCTGCTTCGTATGCCAAACCTATGTCAGTGCCGCAGAGCCTGGTTCTGCAGATGCCGCGTTTCGGTTTGGATGTCGTGTTGGCGCACCCGCCTGAATTCAAGCTAATGCCTGAAGTAATGGAACGGGCGCGGGCAGAAGCCAAAGCTGCCGGTGTTGGGTTTGAGGTGGTGCATGATATGGATGAAGCTTTCAAAGACGCCGATATCGTGTATGCCAAATCATGGGGCTGTATGGAACACACCACCGATGCGGAGGAGATCACCCGCATCACCAACCAGTATGAATCATGGATCACCGATGACCGCCGCATGGCGCTGGCCAAAGAAGATGCCATTTATATGCATCCACTGCCGGCAGATCGCGACATTGAAGTCACCAGCAGTGTGATAGATGGCAGACATTCGGTGGTGTTTGACGAGGCTGAAAATAGGCTGCATGCCCAGAAAGCTGTCATGGCGCTGACCATGAGCTAATAGACAAAGGAATGATACCTATGGAAGGTAAAAAAGTAGCCGTCGTAGCTGTAGGCGGTAATTCATTGATCAAGGACAGCAACAGGAAAACCATTCAAGACCAGTTCGATGCTGCCAAAGAATCTATGCATCATATTGCCGACATGATCGAAGCTGGCTGGGACGTGGTAGTTACACATGGCAATGGCCCGCAGGTGGGCTTCATCTTGCGCCGTTCAGAATTGTCGCGGCATGAGCTGCACGAGGTGCCGCTGGATTACTGCGGGGCAGATTCGCAAGGGGCGATCGGTTATATGTTCGAGCGGGCGTTATTCACCGAATTTCAGAACCGTGGTATGGAAAAACATGCAGCAGCGGTGGTTACACAGACCGTGGTGGACAAACATGACGAGGCATTTGAGCACCCCACCAAACCGATTGGTTCGTTCATGAGTGAAGAAGAGGCGAAGAATCGAGCAGAGATTGACGGCTGGATCGTTGTTGAGGATGCCGGCCGCGGTTGGCGCCGTGTGGTTGCCTCCCCCAAACCTCTTGATATCGTGGAAGCACCGGCGATTAAAGCCTTAATTGATGCTGGCATCAGCGTGATTGCAGTCGGCGGCGGCGGCATTCCGGTGGTGACTGATGAAGGTGGGGACAAGCTGGTCGGCGTGGAAGCGGTTATCGACAAAGATTTTGGTTCATCGCTGTTGGCCACGATGATTGGTGCCGACCTGTTTGTAATTTCGACAGCCGTCGAAAAGGTGTACCTGAACTTCAACACGCCGGAACAGAAAGCGCTTGACAAGATTACCCTGGCGGAAGCCAAGCAGTACATCGCGGAAGGTCATTTTGCCAAAGGCAGCATGCTACCAAAGATCGAGGCGATTATTAATTTCCTTGAGAACGGTGGCAAGCAAGCATTGATCGTAGATCCGCCCAATATCGGGCGCGCATTGAAAGGCGAAACCGGCACCTGGATCTATCCCTAAAATCAGCAAACCAAAATGCTGGTAACAGTATCCAAGAAAATGTGATAGCATAGAAATAGAAACTTCCCAAATAAGAAAAAAGCTTTTTTGGGAAGTTTTGTATTCCAGGGGGAAAGTCAATGTAAATGTCTAAACAAGTGTACAAATATATTGCATAAGTTTCATTTGTCCCTTACAATCCAAAAGGTCTGAAAAATCAAGGAGGTGAGCGGCAACCAATAAAAACGAAGCATCCCTGTGTGTAGTTTTGTCAATTTCTGAAGTTGTTTTGATATTTGGAGGAGTGTTGTCATGAAAAAATTTGTCATTCGTTTGGCTTTGCTTCTGGTGGTCTTTGCCATGGTGCTATCTGCCTGCGCGACTGGAAGCGCTGATACTGCTGGAGAAGACCAGGCAGCCGCCATGGATAGCCTAAAAGCTTGTTTTATCTATGTTGGCCCGATTGGCGATGTCGGCTGGACCGCTGCGCATGATGTCGGCAGGTTGTATGTTGATGAGAAATATGACTGGCTGGAGACCGCTTATGCGGAATCTGTGCCTGAAGCTGACTCGGAACGTTTTATTGACCGTTTTGTGGTGGAGGAGGATTGTGATGTGGTCTTTACCACCTCATTTGGCTTCATGGACGCCACATTGGCAGCCGCCCAAAAATATCCGGATAATTATTTCTTCCATGTGTCCGGCTATAAACGGGCACCCAACATGGGCACCATTATGGCGGATTTCTATCAGCTGTATTATCTCAATGGCTTGATGGCCGGCGCATTGACCGAATCGAACAAGGTCGGTTATGTGGCAGCGCATCCGATCCCTGAATTGGTACGCCATATTAATGCCTTCACCCTGGGCGTTAAAGAAACCAACCCGGAAGCCACCGTTGAAATCAGCTGGATCTTTGAATGGTATGATCCTGCCACCGCACGTGAATCAGCAGAGGCCTTGATTGCAAATGGTGTTGATGTCTTGGCTTTCACCGAAGATACCGCGACTGTTGTACAGGTGGCTGAAGAGTACACCGAAAAAGGTGAGAACGTGTTCGTCTTCGGGCATTACAACCCGATGGCTCAGTTCGGCCCGAATTCACTGGTCAGCGGCCAACTGGTTGACTGGGGTGTGCTTTACGAAGATATTCTGACGAAGATATATCTGGGTATTTACACGACCGATAACCTTGAGAATGTCGAT
>DSBE01000061.1 GCA_011053085.1 Chloroflexota bacterium | reverse complement strand
GTTGTGAATGGGATAAAAAAGAATCAATGAAGGTAGTTCCTGGTTGAACACCACCTGGAAATTGTGATATAGCCGGACTCGTTCAGCAAAGTCATTGATGACCCGGGCTTTTTCCAGGTACTCACTCGCCATGCGATTGCTCCATTGAGAATAATTCTGCCCAGTCGTTGCCTGTACTTGATTCCAGAATGGATACGGGTCAGGGTCAGGGGTCTGCGCCAGATTGATGTTCAATAAAGCCGCCTGATAACTGCGTTGTGCCAATCGCTCGTTCACAAGTTGGTCATAGTCAACCGGTTCAAGATTCACTTCCAAACCCAATGCCTGCCAGTTCTCCTGTATCATCGATGCAAGTTGTTCGTATGCATCAGTGTCAGGAAAGAGTAAGGTCAAAGTCATAAAAGTGCCATCTTTTTGTCGCAGAGTTTTACCGTCATCCTCTCGTTCTACCAATGTGTAACCTTCCGAACGTAACATTTCGATAGCGTCATCCGGCCTGAATTCATAAGTATCTGCCACTTTGTAATAAGACCAGGTACCCGGCAGTATTGGTGAATCCGTCACCACTGCCTGACCGTTGAACACCTCGTTCACCATTTTGGTGCGATTTAAGCCCATAAGCAGTGCTCTTCTGACCGCCAAATCAGCCAGGAATGGCGCATCAATTGATTCCAAATTCAGGAAAATGGTAGTAAACTGCGGCAGGCGTGAAGAATAAATGGCAAGATTCTCATCTTGTAATGCCTGCTCCAGAATTTCACCGTTGCCCAACCCGCTGATCCCCTTCACAATACCATCTTGATATGCCTGCCAGGCGCTTGCCAGATCAGGATAGTATAAAAATACCAGTGTCTCGATAAAAGCATTGCTGCCGTAATAATTAGGATTCAGTTTCAATTCCACACCCGCGATCCAATCATCTTCAACGACCAATTTGCTAAAGTAATAAGGGCCTGATCCGATTGGGCGCAGGTTAAAATCATCGTCGAGAATCTGCCCATAACTCAAACCTGATAATAAATGCGATGGCAGCACTTTAAAGGTCAGATAATCAAGAAATGGAGAGAACGGTTCAGGCAACTCAAATTGCAGATTTTTTTCATCAAGAGCAGCCACCTCGACATCATTCCAAAATTGTTGCAGATCTGTTGGAACTGTCATACCCCCTGCCCGCAATAATTCGATTGTAAACACAACATCATTGCTGGTGACCGGTGCACCATCATGCCAGTTACTGTTGGACCGAATGGTGAAATTGTAAAACCTGCCATCCTGAGAAATCCCCCAAGATTCTGCCAGATCTCCGACCGGCAGCCCGCGGTCATCAAATTTGATCAATGCACTGAATAACAGGTTATTGATCGCTCGATCCGCATCATTATAGGTCGATAACAAAGGATTGAGACGCTGAAAACTGCCGATCAATGCCTCTGTATAAACACCTCCCTGGACAGGTACAATATCTTCTGGCGAGTCTACACTAACTGGCGCCGGCTTCTCACTTAACAATAAGATCCCGACCACAATACCGGTCAAGAATATGATAAGTAACTGCCATCGATATTTCTTCATACCATCTCCACTTGAATCAAAAAGGCGACTACTCACATTAGAAAGTCGCCCTCTATTGGTTGAGCAAGGAGTTGAAAATCAGTGACGAACTGATCAATTACCGATGCGAACGGCCAGTAAGGTCAAAAGAATGAACACAACACTCAGTCCTATGGTTATGTAGTACAGGGTCTTTTCGATGCCGCGCCGTTTTGAAACAACACCGCCCATATCACCACCGGTCAATCCACCCAGACCAACCCCTTTATTCTGGATTACCACGCTGACAATCAAAACAATCGAAGTTATAATTAATGCAATATCAACATACGAATCAAACATAAGTATCCTCGGTCACCTTTAGATTTTTACCAAATGTGATTATACCGTTGATATCTAACATCCGTCAACAATTTACCATACGCTATATCTTTGATCTACATACTGATTTTATGCTAACCAACAACACCACCCGATTTTTAACCAGACAAGGCGTTCTCTTTGCCGTTCATAGTCTGCAAACCACCGAGAAAAAATCAGCAATGGAAGTGGCCCAAATGCTTAACAAATCTCCCCGCATTATTTATAAATCCATTGTACTGACCACAAGCCATCCCAATAAACCCGTCCTGGCGCTTGTGCCGGCAGACTGTCAAGTCAACCACAAGGCAGTAGCACTCGCCTTCAACGAAAAAAAGGCCACTATTGCCGCTCAATCAGAGGCGGAACGCATCACAGGGTTGCAGGCTGGCGGCATTTCACCATTGGCTTTACGCAACAAACCATTCCGCGTTATCATTGATCAAACCATTAACTCACTCGATTCAGTAATAATTTCTGCCGGTGTGCGTGGCTGGCAGATCGAACTTTCACCAGCAGATTTGATTGCCTTGACAAGGGCGACAGTTGCCCCCATCGCTCAATCACCTGACACCAATTAACTTACTATTGTAGAAAGGACTATTTATGAAAAAACCACTACTCGGAATTATCGGTGGCTCCGGCCTGTATCAAATGGAGGGGTTAGCAGATGTCAGGGTAATCGACGCCGACACCCCCTTCGGGAAACCCAGTTCCCCCATCATCATCGGTAATTTACAAGACAAAGAAGTTGCATTTCTCGCCCGCCATGGCATCGGTCATTTTTTGCTGCCCAGCTAAGTCAATTACCGCGCCAATATCTATGCACTCAAAGCCCTGGGCGTTCAAAAGGTAGTTAGCATCAGCGCGGTGGGCTCCCTGAAAGAAGAATATGCCCCCGGTCACATCATCATCCCTGATAACCTGTTCGATTTCACCAAGCACAACCGCCCGCAAACATTTTTCGGTGAGGGCATTGTCGGACATGTATCCGTAGCTGACCCTTATTGCCAGCGCCTATCAAATCTCACCTATGAAGCGGTCAAAGCCACCGGTGCAACCACACACTTTGGTGGAAACCTCATCACCATCGAAGGCCCGCGCTTCTCTACCAAAGCAGAGTCGCATGTATTTCGCTCATGGGGCATGTCTTTGATCGGCATGACCGCCTGCCCTGAAGCCTTTTTGGCCAAAGAGGCAGAGCTGTGCTACACCACCATGGCGCATGTTACCGATTATGATGTCTGGCACGAGAGCGAAGAACCTGTGACCGTT
>DSBE01000160.1 GCA_011053085.1 Chloroflexota bacterium | reverse complement strand
TCCCCGGCCTGGTCAGCGCCGCTGAAACATTGCATCGCCAACTGTATCTGGCAGCCAATCGCAGTCAGTCTGATTTGGCTGCCCTGTCAGAGTTCATCCAACAGCAATGTGATTCCTTCGAAAATAAACTATCTACTCATCATATCCGTGTTGGTAACCTGCCCGCCCGCAGCCAGCAGGCGGCGCTGTGGCTGCTGTTCCTCAACCATCCAGCGCACCTGCACCAACATGTGACGTTTCTGTCCAGCCTGCGCCGCTCTCTGCCATGGCTGCCGCCTACAGATAAACGCGCACCGCTCAAGGCAGGCCTGTCCAGTTATCTTTACCGTTTGGAGCGCCGCCAGGGCGGTTTCACCTTCACGGTGCAGGAAGGCTTCATCAGCGCCCCCCCAGAAATCATCGCCCAACTGGCAAGCCTGGTGGCCAAAAGAAAGATCAATCCGCACACACGCGCCGCTCTGGTCGCCTACAGCCGGTCAGCTGCCTACCGCAGCATCCTGCAAACCATCCAGCAGAACGCCCGCGCTGTTTACTATGAGCCGGACGCAGTTGGAGGTTTCCACCACCTCAAAGACAGTTTTGAACGTGTCAACCACGCTTATTTCGAGGGGAAACAGCCTCTACCGCATCTGTGTTGGAGCAGCCGCGCCACACAACGCAAGCTGGGCCATTACAACCCGGTCACCGATACCATCCAGATCAGCCGCGCCCTCGATACCGCACGCACTCCCGCTTATGCCCTCGATTATGTCATGCACCATGAAATCATTCACCGCCTGTTGGGCAGCCAGGTGAAGAACGGCCGTCAATCACACCACAATGCCGCTTTCCACAAATTGGAAGGCGCCTATCGTGATTATCAGCGCGCCAAGGACTTTCTGGCATCAAAAAAATGAGGCTGCCTGTGTTAGCCAACAACCTCATTTCATAATCGTGAATAGATCAGGCTTTTTTCAACCCGACTTTGAGAGTCTCGCCGTCGAATTCTTCGGTTACCTGTGCCCAATGAGCCGGAACTTCGCCTTCCTTCATCGAAACCGCCAGCACCTCTGTCATAATTTTGTCAGCATGCTGCTGCATGGCTCCCGCCAGCCGTTCACTCGCCTGATAGACGACCTCCACCCGGTCGGCGATTTCTAACTGTGCCGCCTTGCGCAAATCCTGCACCCGTCGCAGCATCTCCCGCACCAGGCCTTCTTGTTCCAGTTCAGGCGTCAGCACTGTGTCAAGTGCTGCCAGGTAAGCGCCTTCCGTAGCGACCACCAGGCCTTCCTTTGCCTGCATGCGCACTTCTACCTCATCCGGCTGGATGGCATAGGTTTCGCCGTCGACCGTCACCTCGACCGTCTCGCCCGACAGTAGGGTGCGTGCCGTGCTTTCGGTGTCCAGCGCCAGGATCGCCTGCCGCACTTTAGGAAACAGGCCCTTAAAGCGCTGTCCCAGCTGTTTGGGATAGGGATTCAACATGTAAGCCGCGGCTTCCTGGGTACCCGAAAGCGTACGCACGTGTTTTACGTTGAGTTCATCCATCAGCACGTCCGCGTATTTACTGACCACCACGGCTTCCTCCGGCGAAGCCACAGCAAAGGCGGCTTCTGCCAGTGGCTGGCGTACTTTGATGCCGGCGGTGTTGCGCGCAGCATGCCCCAACGACGCCAGTTTCATCGTCAACGCCATCTCAGCATTGAGATTCTCATCGATCGCCTGCGGATCGAACTCTTTCCAATCCGTCATATGCACACTCAACGACGCATCTGCCTGTACGGACCGCACCAAATTCTGATATAACTCTTCGGACAAAAAGGGCATGGTAGGTGACAGCAGTTGACTCAGGGTAAGCAAGGCTTCATACAAGGTGGCATAAGCAGCATACTTGTCACTATCAGATTCGGTCTTCCAGAAGCGGCGGCGGCTGCGCCGCAGATACCAGTTCGACAGATCGTCCACAAAGCCTTCGATCGGGCGGGTGGCGCCCAGCACATCATAATTTTCCAAGGCATTGGTCACATCACGCAGCAACGTATGCAAGCGTGACCGCAGCCATTGATCCAGCGATGAATACGCCGGTGTTACTGCTGGATCGGGCTGCCATCCGTCCAGGTTGGCATAGGTAACAAAGAAAGAATAGGTATTCCACAAGGTCAGCGTGAAACTGCGCACCACTTCTTCCACCAGACGTGCCGAAAAACGCCGTGACTGCCCCGGAGGGCTGGCGGTATAGAGGTACCAGCGCATGGCATCTGCCCCGCCTGCTTCCAGCACTTCCCACGGGCTGACGATATTGCCGCGTGATTTTGACATCTTGTAACCGTCTTCATCCAGGATCAGGCCTAAACAAATCACGTTTTTGAAACATTCCTTGTCAAACAGCAGTGTGCTGAGTGCGTGCAAAGTATAGAACCAGCCGCGTGTTTGATCGACCGCTTCACAGATGAAGTCTGCCGGATACTGCTGGTGAAAGATTTCCTGATTTTCGAAAGGATAATGCCACTGCGCATACGGCATAGAACCTGAATCCGCCCAACAGTCGATGACTTCTTCCACACGCTTCATCACACCGCCGCATTCTCCGCAGGTAAGATGGACGTCATCTACATACGGACGGTGCAGGTCAAGATCCGACAGATCTTTGCCTGCGCGCTGGCTTAATTCTTCCACAGAACCGATAGCGTCTTTGTGATCACAATCCTGACACACCCACACCGGCAGCGGGGTGCCCCAGTAGCGGTTGCGCCCCAGCGCCCAGTCAATATTGTTTTCCAGCCAGTTGCCGAAACGACCGTTTTTGATATGCTCCGGGTACCAGTTGATGTTCTCATTCAATGCCACCATGCGCTCCTTCTTGCTGGTGGTGCGGATGTACCAGGTCGGACGCGCGGAATATAACAGCGGTGTCTTGCAGCGCCAGCAGAAGGGATAGGTGTGTACCATGGTGCCTGCCCTGAACATCAAACCGCGCTCCTCCAGATTGGCGATGATGCCTGCATCCGCTTTTTTGACAAAAACACCCGCCCATGGCTTCACCTCGGACACAAATTCACCGGCATCGTTGATTGTCATCACAACCGGCAAGTCGTGTTCCACCGCCATGGCCATATCCTCAGCGCCGAAAGCAGGCGCTGTGTGCACCAGGCCGGTGCCTTCGTCGGTAGTGACATGGTTGCCCAACACCACGAACCAGGCATCTTTGTCC
>DSBE01000157.1 GCA_011053085.1 Chloroflexota bacterium | reverse complement strand
GCGATCACTATCTCAAAAAGTTCGAAAAATGCTTGAATGAAGAACATGAGAATATTGTCATGAAGAATCGGTTTCTGCTTATTGATCAATCGCCCCACAGGTTCGGCAATCATGAGCGCGATACTGGCTATGACAGCCAACCAGGAAAAAACGGCGGTTGGCAAGCCAAGGTTTGGCGCAATAATATTCGCGCCAAGCCCGACGATAGCCAGAAACAGCACAAAACCGGTGATCCCATGGTTAGAAAAAAACAGGTTTGTCCAATCTTTGTGACGAACCGTATTGAATATACTCAAGCTAAAAGCAGAAGCGAGTATGACGATCCCCGAAGTAACGGTAATCATCAATATTTGCATAATATTATCCATCGGCCGAAACCACAATGGTGGAATAAGGTCTTCCAAACCAAAGAAACTGCCATACAATATCCCGAATATAGTAGCAAAAAAACCACACAACATCACCACAACGCCGAGGTCACTGGCGCTTCGCAGCGATTTGATCTTCTTACCTGCCAGAAGACCTCCCAACAATGTCAATACCAACCCCTGACCTGCATCACCAAACATAGCTCCGAACAACACCGGAAAGCTAAGCGCAAGTAAGATGCTCGGATCCACTTCGCCATATTGGGGCTGCCCATAAATGGTGACCAGAGACTGAAAAGCTTTGATCAAACCTTTATTCTGAAGCGAAGATGGGATTTGTTGACTGTCGCTTGCATTGCGATTCATCGTGACAGCTTCGAATAATATATCCTCAGATATTAACTTCAGCTTCTGGCGCAATACCTCTACCTGCTCACTTGGCATCCACCCTACTACCAGATAGGAATTGCGCAATTTGCCAAACCGGTTGATCGCACTGGCTATCATATTGCTTTTGCGAACCTGCCAGAAAATCTGCCGAAACTGGTGTTCACGGCTCTTTCGCAATTGGTCGATCTCTCCCTGCTGGCCAACAATCTGCTGTTCCAATTTCTCCAAATCCACTGACATTGCTTCAATCATCTCAGTCGGAGTGCCATGATACCCCTCCGGGATTCTTAAGGGAATAATAAATGCGCTGCGTGCTGCTCTTTCCAACACATCCGCATTCTGCCGTGGTCCAGCAAGAAGGACAACCGCCTGGTCATCATATTCATCCAGTACCAGCAGTTCAAAAGGAACACGCGAAAGGCTGGTCCTCAATCGATCCAGCCCAACCTTCGGCCCAATTCCCAGAATCATGAATATGTAATCCAGGTTCTGCAAACGATCCAGTTCGAAATCTACCTCCTTGATAGGCTGCAACAAACGAATGAAGCTGCGCAGTTCTTCTTCGCTTTTATGCTCCGACTCAATGTCCAATATTAATTCATTAACCTGCAATTCAAACCCTTCGATCCATCGATAGATCATACGTTCATTCGTAATCGGTGGAATGGTTTTATCATTTGGCGTGCCTTCATCAATATCCAACTTGCGAAGTAGAGTCCTCAAACGACGTTCCAATGCGGCGAAAGTACTTGCCTTAGCCCCCCAATTCTGGCCGATTTGTTCTCCTTCCTGATATTCGGAGGACACATGGCTCATATCAATCTGCTGGAAATTTCCCGAATTTCCCAGGGCTTCCATGACAGGAACAATCTGGTTTTCAGGCAGAACGAGCTCGATTTTGGACATTTCTTGCGGATAAAACATTTTTTCACCTGGTAGTCAGTTTTGATACGTCTTTTCACGAGAAGACTGATTAAATAACAAAAAGTTCTTAAACCGGTTGAATGGCAGTTCCATAGATTTAGCCTCCATGAGTACAGTCAAATCCTCAATTTCCATAGCAAGCAGATGAAGATATGCGATAGGAACGCCTGCGTGGAAGGGATATCCGGCAAAAATTGTCCGGCAAACATCGATACTTCGCTTCATTAACCAGTTTTCTAAAAGTGGTAAGTTCTGTTGAGGATCGTTGCGTATTTCATTTAGCATAGGATAGTCTGGATAAAGATCGCCAAGGATAAATTCAATATCGCCACCGGAGGCAATCATGCGAATTTGCTGATCCTGAACGCGGTAACCAAAAGGTAACGTATAGTTTATGATCTCCTCTTCAGACAAATGATAATAGATGCGGTAGCGTAATGCCCAAAGCAGATTGTTCATATCAATTACTGAGCCGATCAAGGAGCGCACCTGGAACCAATCACTTGGCGCAAGTTTCTGGCAACTTTTCCAGAGTCGACGCCAATAATCCAGATCGAGGGCAACTTCGAGAACAAAAAGATTTTTCTCTTGCATATAACGGGGCAAGCCTCTTGAAAGTGGATCATAATACACTGTGCTTTTAAGCAATTCGGTGGCATCCATAAGATTTCCCGTTTCCATCATCGCTTCGCAGGGAAGTTTGCCAAAATCACCCAACGGAAAAAGGGTATGGCGCACGCGATCCCAACTTTCGCCAATCACAATGCCGCGCAGAGATGCTTTGAGATTATCCAACTCATAAAGTTTGAGCAATTCAGAAAGCACTATTTTTAAAGGCTTAGGAGAAATACCAATAAACCGAACATAGGCTTCGGTCAAACGCTTACGAATCTCATAAACTGCACGGCGTGGTGTCAGGTCTGACATTTCAAACGACATTAAATAGGGACCATAAACGCTTTCACGGAGGATCGCAGCTGCCCCCTGAAAATCTGGTGTATTATACAAAAGTTGCCATTCATCAGACGCAAGCAATGACGACATCATTGCTCTGGTGAGACTGTTTAAGGAGGAATAGGAGAAAACTTGAGCAATTGCCATCCATCATTCCTGTAATGTTAGTTGTGCCAAAACAAATTCTACAGCTTTATTAAAATTCTTTTTAGCTAACGCCTCTTTTTGGGTTATCTTCTGCTTTGACTGCTGTTGAATGATAGTGGCGTCGCTTTCACACGCTGCCTTTTTTCGAATACTGCAAGCCTCTTGTTCAGCAGCAAGAGAAGACTCTTCCCATTTCTTTTGTGCCTCTGCTTTCGCATCCAACACAATCTTTTTTGCACGTTCTTGTGCAATATTTCGAATCTGTTGCGCTCGCTCTTCGAGTTGCAAAATTTGTTGGACTTTAGCATTATTCATGAACAAAACTCCTGTTGACATATTGTCTGGTCAGGATAAAGTGGCCAAAATTGTTTTCTGGCAGTCCCAATGGAATCTCTTGTTACATCATTATCAAATGGTG
>DSBE01000043.1 GCA_011053085.1 Chloroflexota bacterium | reverse complement strand
CACCTGAGGCGATAGAGCTTGAAACACTTGTCGAGTATGTCTACAAACGCCTCCGCGATTTGCCTGTTGAACAACAATCCGCGCTTATGAAGTTCCTACTCACCTGGGTTGAGCAGCACGACTTGGGTGTAAACGTTGGTCCGTTTGTCCAGACCTTGAAGGATCTTTTGGGCGTTTAGCACACCGACCTAGCAAATAAATCCTTGAGGGCGGCCAAAATAGCCGCCCTCTTTTTATGTTCAAATTATTCCAAAACAGAACGTAGAACGTATGTTCTGGTTGACTTTGTGAATTTTATGTGATATTATTGTGACGTAAGAACCACATGTATTAGGGGGTGAGCAAATGACAAGAAAACACGCAAAAAAACAACCAGCAAATAACCTCCGTTTGAACTTTTTCTTTCCCTCAACCACAAAAGGGTCTTTTTCAAACAACAATCGAGTGGTTTTATCTACAACCGTAGGGGAAATAGCTACTATTTTTCACAAACGCCAATTCTACGTAGAGTGTAATTGCGCTCACAGGTAAGTATCCTTGAAACCTATCAAGTACTGTCACTTTGAGGTACTTTGCTGCAAACCGCTTCTAGGGACGTAACTGCTTAGTTTTGTGAGTAGCATTGGTATTCAGATTGCAAAAGAAGCTTTGAAAATGCTCCTTTGTTCCGGTGTCCCAAGACAAGTCCATATTACATTCCCCGTTTTACCTTTTAAGAAGACACGTTATAATTGAGCCGTTTGGTTTTTTCCCTCCAATTATGCATGGATATGGAGGTATCAATGGGCAAATCCAATCGGCTTTATACGTTACTTCTTGTTCTGCTCGCTCTGCTGGCTGCATTAGGTGGTCTCGTCGGTGAGATTGCCGCTGAACAGCTCCCCAACTGGCTCGATCCATTTATACCGTGGGCTTGGCCTGCGTTCATTGCGATAACCGTGGCAACCATCATATTGGTAGTTCTTCAGGCACGGATGGAAGGCGGCGAGAAAAGCAATTCTCCACAGTCATCCACGCCGCTGGTAGAGCTATCAGTTTCTAAAAGACCCTTACCTTATCACAATTTACCCCAACCCGATTACAGTGTTTTCGTGGGGCGCGAGAAGGAACTGGCACGGATTTCTCGCATTTTGCGCCCCTATCCTCACTCGCAAGAGCATTTGGTCACCATTGATGGTGTTGGTGGTGTAGGTAAAAGTGCCCTGGCATTAGAAATGGCACACCGTTACCGGCGCGAGTACAGTCGCATTCCTGAGGAAGATCGTTTTGATGCCATTATTTGGACATCGGCCAAAGCTTCAGTGCTAACTGCTGATGGTATCGTATCGCGTCCGCAAATTACGCGCACGCTTGACAATATCTATACAACGGTCTCAATTACACTAGATCAAGAGGATATTACCCGCGCTCCGCTGGAACAGCGAGATAAGCTTGTGAGCAAAGCTTTAACACGCCAACGCACGCTCCTCATTGTGGATAATCTGGAAACGGTAGATGATGAAGGTGTCATTGTGTTTCTACGCGAATTGCCCGCCCCAACGAAGGCTATTGTGACAACGCGTCACAGAATTGACGTCGCTTATCCAATTCGACTTGTCGGCATATCCTGGAACGAGGCTCAGTCTCTGATCATTCGAACGTGTAAAGAAAAAGAAGTAACGCTCACCAAACAACAAATTCGCAGGCTTTATGACCGAACCGGTGGTATACCCGTAGCTTTGGTCTGGAGCATCGCACGAATGGGATATGGTCATCATTGTGATGAAGTTTTGAACCAATTGGGGAACCCACAAGCGGATATCGCACGATTCTGTTTTCACAGCACAGTTGAACAGATCAAAGGTAAACCGGCACATAAATTGCTGCAAGCACTATCTGTTTTTGCCACTGATGCTAGCCGTGACACTCTCGGCGCTGTTGCTGGATTTGATGTGGATATATCGAGTCGCAACGAAGGGCTGGTAGAGTTGGAGAAATTATCACTTGCGAATAAACAGAATGAAAGGTTCAGTCTTTTACCCCTTACCAAAGTCTATGCGGCTTCACTTCTCCCAAATGATGAAGAGTTCAGATTGAGACAAGAGATAGTATACCTAGATTTCTGTCAAAAGTACGGAGGACCAACGATAAACTGGGAGAATTACGCTCAAATAGATACAGAGCGGCAGAATGTAATCGACTTGATGGAATGGTGCCTGGGAAGACAGAGATGGCAAACTCTAGTTGATCTGCAAGACACGCTTTGGGAGTATTGGGAACTGAGAAGTTACTGGTCCGAACAAGAAAAATGGTGCCAACACGCGCTTGAGGCCGGTGCACATCTTAGCATTGCTACTCCATTGGACATAGAAAACCAGCGCAAAATGGGAACATTCCACCTTGCTTTGTGTTGGGTACGTATAAATCAGGAGCAATTTGATGCAGCCCGTACTGAAGCCAATGACGCGTTAGCTATTTTGGAACCTTTGGAAGCCAGGCATGGTATAGCTGTCGCACACAGGCACCTGGGATTGATTGAAAAGTTAAGAGGTGAATTTTATCAGGATAGGGGAGAAGTTGGCCAAGCAGAACAACATTTTGCTCTGGCACGAAAGCACTATGAAATAGCACTAGGGATTTGGCGTAAATTGGACGACCAAAGAGAGATTTCATCTGTATTGGCTAATATAGGCCACCAACTCATTACACAGGATAAGTATTCCGAAGCGCGTGACTTTCTTGAGCAAGCATTAAAGCTACAACGCAAAGTTAATGATACTTCGCGCTTGAGTACTAATTTACGAGCGTTGGGTTTCATAGCTGGGAAAGAGGGTAAACAAGATATTGCTGAACAATACTATTCAGAAGCACTTACAATCGCAACGAAAGTCGACGATAAGTTGAGCGCTGGTAGAGCTGCGTTTGAACTGGCAGAATTATATCGTCAGCGAGGTAACGCTCAGAGTGTTATTCAATTTGCTCGCAAGTCTGTCGAATTCTTAGCTGTGCTCAATAAAACCACATATATTGAACGAGATATAAAACGTGCCATGGAATTGCTTCAGTAGGTGCAAGCGCCAGTGATTTAGTACCTTTACAATCAAATCCTGGCACAAAAAGCAAGGACTTCAGACTTGAACTGGAGCCACTTGAGCCAATTCAGGGATGATAATCAACTCACGCAGCTTGAGCGCCATCAGAATAACCTGGCGGCCTAACTCGGTGAGATAGTACTTGT
>DSBE01000050.1 GCA_011053085.1 Chloroflexota bacterium | reverse complement strand
GGAGCAGTTATGGCAGACACACCCCGCTATCACTATCAACCCGCCGCGTTGAAGGATGTGCGCATCACCGGCGGATTCTGGGCGCAATGGCAGCAAGCCATCCGCGAGGGCAGCCTGCCCGCTGTCCTTGCTTATCTGAAATCCACCGGCAGGATCGATGCCATCCAATGTAAGTGGCAGCCGGGCGACGAACCCAAACCGCATATCTTCTGGGATTCTGATGTTGCCAAGTGGGTTGAAGCCGCCGCCTATTCCCTGCAGCACCACCCCGACCCTGCATTGGAAGCCGAAGTGGATGCCATCGTGGAGGCCTATGCCGCCGCCCAACAGCCAGAAGGCTACATCAATTCTTACTTCGTGCCGGTCGAGCCTGCCATGCGCTGGAAGAATCTGCGTGACTGGCATGAACTCTACTGCGCCGGTCACCTGATCGAAGCCGCGGTGGCATACGCCCAAACCACCGGCAAAACAAAACTTCTTGCCATCATGCGCCGCTATGCCGACTACATCGACAGCCTGTTCGGGCGCGAGGAAGGCAAAATGCGCGGCTACCCCGGCCACGAGGAGATCGAACTGGCGCTGGTGCGCCTGGCGGATTACACCGGCGAGCAGCGTTATTTTGATCTGGCGAAATACTTTGTTGACGAACGCGGCACACAACCCCACTACTACACCCAGGAAGCCATCGCACGCGGCGATGACCCCAACAACTGGCACTGGGTCACGGTCGAGAACGAGGTCAGCCGTGTTGATTATTCCTACAACCAGAGCCATGCGCCCGTGCGTGAACACAGCGACGCCGTCGGGCATGCCGTGCGCGCCATGTATCTGTATGCCGGGGTGGCGGATATCGCCGCCGCTTATGGCGACAACGATTTGAAAGCCGCCTGTGAGCGCATCTTTGACTCCGCCAGCCAGCGCCGTATGTATATCACCGGCGGGCTGGGTTCTACTGCCTCCAATGAAGGCTTTTCTGAAGATTACCACCTGCCCAACGCCGAGGCGTACGCCGAAACCTGCGCCGCCATCGCCTTCATATTCTACCTGCAGCGCATGGCACGCTTCACCGGCGAGCGTAAATATGTCGATTATCTTGAACGCGCCCTGTATAACGCTATGTTGGTAGGCGTGTCGCTGGATGGCACGCGCTTCTTCTATTCCAGCCCGCTGGTCGTGCGGCGCGGCGCCACCGGTGAATACAGCAACTTCCACGGCCACCGTGTGGGCTGGTTCACCTGCTCCTGCTGCCCGCCCAACGTGGCGCGCCTGGTGGCTTCACTGGGGCAATATCTGTATCAATACAACCCGCATGAGATCATGGTCAACCTGTTCGCGCAAAGCGAGGCTGATTTTGAATTGGCAGACGGCCATGTGCATCTCACCCAGCACACCAATTATCCCTGGGAAGGTGTCATGCGCTTCACCCTGAACCTTGCCGCCCCGCAAGCCTTCAGCCTGCGCCTGCGCATCCCGGATTGGTGCCCTGCCTACCAGCTGACCATCAACGGCAAGCCGGTGGAAGCCGCCAACAGCGACGGCTATGTGCGCCTGCAGCGTGAATGGCATGACGGCGACAGCATTACCTATGAACTGATGATGCAGCCGCGCCGTATCTACGCCCACCCCGCCATCGCCGAAAACCAGGGTCGCATGGTGCTTGCCTACGGCCCTCTGCAGTACTGCCTGGAATCAGCCGATAACGACGGCGCCCTCGACAGCCGCATCATCCAGCGCGAAGCCTGGATTGATCCTGTCTTCCAGCCTGACCTGATGGGCGGTGTAGTCACCCTGCAGGGGCCCAGTCTGGCATACCAGGCCGACCATGGCAGTTTACCGCTCTATCAGGAACATCCGTACCCCACGCATGGCAAACACTTCACCGCGGTGCCCTTTGCATATTGGGACAACCGCACGGAAGGCGACATGCAGTTGTGGATCCGCGAGAGCGAATAGGTTCTGCAGGTTGCTTTTAGAATAATGCCGGCTGGCGAGTGTTGTCTGCTCGCTGGTAGACAGGCACATGGTCGGCGAACCCCAGGGTTTCCCGCAGGTGGGCTTTAGAAAAAAGATGATTGCTTACCCGAGCAATCGTCTTAAAAGACAACCAGTTGTTATGCTTGAATATCTTGGCAATGAATCGTTTTTATCCTTCTTACAGACCCTCAACACTTTCTATAGAAAGGCAACTGGCTTTGATTCAGTATACCAGAATTCGGGGGGTCAGCACCTAAAAGAATTGTGAAGTAAATCAATTTTTAAGAATATAATGCTTGATATCGAAGGCATATTCGTTGCGCTCAGAGGGCGTAAAGTGCAGGGTTTCGGCTTCTACCTCCTGCCAGCGCGACCAATCCACCGGCGGGAAGAATGCCGTGGCATCCGCAAAACTCGCTGCCACATGCGTCAGGTACAGGTCGGTCGCCAGCGGCAGTGTCTCGCTGTAGATCTGCCCGCCGCCCAGGATGAACAGCACTTCTTCGCCCAGCTCCCCGGCGTGGCGGATGCCGTCATCAATGGTGTGAAAAACGATAGCATCGCTCCGATAAGCACGGTCACGCGTGATCACAATGGTGGGTGAATCTGCCAGCGGGTGGCCGATGGTCTCAAAGGTCTTGCGTCCCATCAAAACCACATGCCCACGGATCTTATGATGGAAATCATCCGTATCGTCCTGCAAGCGCCAGGGCAAATTATCCCCGATTGCGATAGCATGATCCACGCCGATGGCGGCGATCAAGGCAATGCGCATAGGTTAATCCTCCAGACAGGCCTGTAATCGCTGCTTGAACTCCCCCGCATTGGGGATATTGGACGAATACACCAGTTCGCCATTGATGCAAATCGAAGGCAGGTGCGCAAAACCCAACTTCTTGATACGCGCGATGTTCTCCCTTTCGGTGCTCTTGCGTTCCACAAAATCAACGCGCCCCTCGAAGGATCCCACCACCTGTTTTGCGACCGCGGTCATATAGCCGCAGGCAGCGCAGGTGGCTGAGTCGATGGTGAACACCTCCACCAGCGGCTTCTCCAGATGGGCATAATCAGGCATTTCCACCTCAATATCATCCAGCGAAGAGGTATAGTTCTGCACCAGCGCATGGATGCGTTCATGGTCGCGTACCGCCTCCATCGCTCCGATGGTGTTCTCAACCGGCGTGTCATAGGGCATGTCACAGCCGGGCGAGATGATCAGGTTGTGATGGCTGACACTGTGCATCAGGTC
>DSBE01000035.1 GCA_011053085.1 Chloroflexota bacterium | reverse complement strand
ATTGCATAGTTTGTTCCTCAGGGTCTTCTGCTTGAATTATACGCCAATCTTCCTGCGTTACGAGGAGCTTGCGCCATATTTCAATCATTGAATAGGCTGTTATAATTGGAAAGCAGAAAATCAACAATTTGGAGTAATCGCATGGCATCCATCTTCGACAAATTTCAACTAAAGGGCCAGACTGCTATCGTTACCGGCGGAATCGGCTTGCTGGGCAGGGGTTTTTCGCGAACATTGGCGGAAGCTGGCGCTACTGTCATCATCGCCGACCTGGCAGAAAACAAAGCACGGAAATACGCCGGAGAACTGACAGAAGAAGGCTTTTCAGCCATTGGTATCGGTGTCAATGTCACCGACAAAACCTCTGTCGAACAAATGGTGAAGACCACCATCGATCACACCGGACGCTGCGACATTCTTGTCTGCAGCGCCGCCATGGATCCAAAATTCGACAACACCCAGGGCAGTCAAAGCAACAACGCCTTCGAAGATTTTCCGCTCTCTGCCTGGAACGATGCCCTGAACGTGAACCTGACCGGCCTCTTTTTATGTGCGCAGGCGGCGGTAAAACCAATGATCGCCCAGAACCATGGTGTCATCATCAACATCTGTTCAACCTATGGCCTGAACGGCCCCGACCAGCGTATCTACGAACGTCCCGGCGAACCGCCCCGCTACAAACCCGTCTACTATTCGGTCACCAAAGCGGGTGTATTAGGGTTAACCAAATACCTGGCTGCTTATTACGCAGGCAAGAACATCCGTGTCAACGCCCTCACCCCGGGTGGTGTTTATAATGACCATGATGAATTATTTACAAAGAACTACGCCTACCGCACCATCATGGGCCGCATGGCGGAACAGGATGAAATGAACGGCGCGCTATTGTTCCTGGCATCCGATGCCTCCAGTTACATGACCGGCAGCAATTTGATCGTAGACGGAGGCTGGACGGCATGGTAGACCGCCCTGAAGTGCTTGCCATCATCCCCGCCCGCGGCGGTTCCAAGGGCTTGCCTGGCAAAAATGTGCATGACTTCGCCGGTTTTCCCCTGATCGCCTACAGCATAGCGGCAGCAAAGCAAGCCAAAACAGTCACCCGCACTATCGTCAGCACCGACGATGATGAAATCGCCGCAGTAGCACAAGAATGGGGCGCAGAAGTGCCGTTTCGGCGGCCTGCTGAAATTTCTCAGGACCGCTCCCTCGACATCGATACCTTTCTTCACGCCTTACGCTGGCTGGAAGAACATGAAAACTACCGCCCTGATCTGGTGGTACAACTGCGACCCACCTCACCCATTCGCCCGCCTGATCTGATCGACAACGCTGTTATGCGCATGCTGGACTATCCGCAGGCTGAATCGTTGCGCGGCGTGGTGCCGGCTGGCCAGAATCCTTTCAAAATGTGGCTGATCGATGAAAATGATCCCTTCATGCAGCCATTGAACCTCGTAGAAGGCATGCCCGAACCCTACAACGCCCCGCGCCAGAGCCTGCCCCAGGCTTACTGGCAAACCGGTCACATCGATGTAATCCGCCCGCACGTCATTCTTGATAAACACCAGATGAGCGGCTCACCCATTCTTTCTTACCAGATTGATCCAGCCTATACCGTTGATATTGACAACCTCGAAACCTTACTGCAAGCTGAGCAGGTTGTATGGGATGCTCACATCCCCATGGTGCATCCGGTAAACCCGCGCCGGTCGTTTCCCGAAAAAGTCTCACTGCTGGTGTTGGATTTCGACGGCACCATGACCGATGACCGCGTATGGGTCTCGGAAGACGGCAAAGAAATGGTGGCAGCCAACCGCGGAGATGGCATGGGCATACAATTGGTGAAACAGAGTGGTGTTGATGTAATTGTTATCTCCAAAGAAAAGAACCCCGTTGTCAGCGCTCGCTGCCAAAAACTGAAGCTGCCGGTAGTACAGGGGATTGACGATAAACCTGCGGTTTTACAACAATATCTCACACAGCACTCCATCCCTGCTGCCCAGGTGGTATATTTGGGTAATGACATCAACGATATTCCTTGTTTTCCGATGGTCGCCTATGCCGCCGTGGTGGCAGATGCCAACAAGAAAGCACGCCAGGCAGCAGATCGCATCCTGCAGCACAAAGGCGGACATGGCGCCGTGCGTGAACTGTGTGAAATGATTCTCGAACACAATCAAAAAATACCTTGCGAACTGACGTGAAGGAGCGATTATGCCAACAATTATGATTAATGGCCAACCTGTAGGACATGAGCATCCTGCCTATCTGGTTGGCGAAATCGGCATCAACCACAATGGCGACATGGACATCACCAAACGTTTGATAATGGCCGCCAAAGAGGCAGGACTGGATGCTGTCAAATTCCAGAAACGCACCCCGGAAATTTGTGTGCCTGATGACCAGAAAAATCAAATGCGAGAAACCCCCTGGGGCTATATCTCCTACCTCGATTACCGCTACAAAGTCGAATTTGACAAGGAGCAATACCGTGAGATAGACCGCTTCTGTCAGGAGATCGGCATCACCTGGTTTGCCTCTGTGTGGGATGAACAGGCGGTTGATTTCATGGAAGAGTTGGACACTTGCTGCTACAAAGTGGCTTCCGCTTCATTAACAGACCAATCACTGTTGCAAAAGATCCGTGCCACAGGCAAACCGATGATTCTGTCAACCGGCATGTCCACCATGGACCAGATCCGCGAAGCCGTAGCCGTGATCGGAGAGGAAAATCTGATCATCACCCACACTACCAGCTCCTACCCCTGCCCGCCGGATGAGTTAAACCTGCGTATGATTCAAACCCTGCGCAACGAGTTCAACGCCCCTATTGGTTATTCCGGCCACGAGGTAGGGCTGGTGCCATCGGTGGTGGCAGTCGCCCTGGGAGCCTGCCTGGTCGAAAGGCATATCACCCTCGACCGCGCCATGTGGGGCAGCGACCAGGCTGCCTCGGTTGAACCGCAAGGCATCCGTCAACTTGTCAAATACATCCGTGTGACCGAAGAAGCCCTTGGCGATGGCGTCAAACATGTGTATGACAGCGAATTGCCCTCACTGCACAAATTACGCCGGGTCTAAGGATTTCCGATAACACACATGCTGAAAAAAATTCAAAACGCCCTGCAATGGCGGGCAGTACGCCTGCTCAATAACCATGCGATAAAAAACATGTCAGCCAGCGTTGCTAAACATGCGCCGCCCCCCGGCGGGAAACCGGTCATATTCTTTAAT
>DSBE01000227.1 GCA_011053085.1 Chloroflexota bacterium | reverse complement strand
TGTGGAATCATCTGCTACCAGAAGTCGTTTTTGTTTGTCTTCATCGGGGTTTCTGATGTATTCGGACAGGACAATAGCGGGTGCAGCGTCAGATTGTCGCTTTGCGATATGGATAATGTCAGATAAGCGCAGGATCGGCACGATCTCACCTTCACCAAGAATGGTCACAGCAGCCACGCCATTGATATTCTTCAATTGACTGCCCATGGATTTGACAACCACTTCCTGTATGCCGACAATTTCATCGACTTTAATAGCCAATCGGTCGGTGAAAGCAGTAGCGATTATGATCAAAGAGGCGTTCTTACCCGGTTGGCTGGTGTTAGGCAATCCGAAGAAGCCAGCCAGATCGATCATTTGCATTGGCTTTCCATGATAACTGATGGTTTTCAGCTTGCCAGTGCTGATGATCTCATTATTGGTTATCTTTATGACCGCTTTAAGATTGTCTTCCGGGATGATGAAAGGACGTCCACCGACTTTTAGTAACAGGCCATGAAAGATCGACCGGGAGATGGGCAGCTGCATGCGAAAGGTGGTGCCTTTGCCCCATTCACTTTCGATCGTGAGTTTGCCGCCGATGCTCATGAGGGTATCTTTGACAATTGCCATGCCCAGTCCGCGGCCAGAAACGGCGGTGACAATTCCTTTGGTTGAGAAACCAGAGCGGAAGATGAAATCAAACACCATTTCATCACTTAACGCAGCGTAGGTGTCGGGCGGGCAGAGCCCTCGGTCAACTGCGGTTTTTAATATCTTCTCGCGGTCAAGCCCTTTGCCGTCATCTGAAAGGACGATTTCAACGGTTTGCCCATCGATCTGATGAACCTGCAGTTGAATTTCGCCTCTGGGAGGTTTTCCCGCCGCGGCGCGCTCTTCTGGATACTCCATGCCATGATCCACCGCATTACGCAACAAGTGAACCATCGGGTCGTTGAGAGATTCAAGAATCATACGATCAACTTCGATCTGGTCACCCTGCATGGTGAAGACAAAATCTTTGCCTGTTTCGGTAGCTAATCGGCGCATCAGGGTAGGATAGTTCCTGAATAATTCATTAAAGGAAAGCATTCCGGTATTCAGGGCTTCATCAAGCACATTCTTTATCAGAAGTTTCTGTTGCCGTTCATGTTGTTTTGCTTGATTGACGAGGTGGAATAAACTATCGCTCAAAGAAGCGAAACCTTGTTCAACTTCTGCAACGGTTTCCTTGATTTGTTCAGCGAATAGCCCTGTTTTGGCCGGGGTATGTATCGACAGATGATCATTGAATGATTCTATTTGGGTGCGCAGGTTTTGATATTGGCGATGTGTTTGGTGGAATTGGTTCTGTAGATGCTGTATCTGTTCTTTGCGCACATTGGAAATTTGCTGGAGTGATAATAATTCTTCGGTCTGGTTGATAAGATGTTCCAACCTGTCGGCATTGATACGCACGCTATTGATGCGCTTTGCTTCAAAATCCCCGGTTGATAAATTAGGATTCTCTACTCGCTTGCTCTTTGGTTTCACTGTTTCAGCATCGAAGGGCTCGGGTGAAATCTCTGGGGAGGGTTCCTGTTCTTCTTCGATAGTGTTAAGCCTGTAATCACCCAGAGACCCCAATACACCAAAGGCTTCTTCGTCGCTTTCATTCAAAAAAGAAGACAATTGTTCAATGGATGTCTGCCAGCGTTGATCGCTAACCATATCCATGCCAGCATAG
Source organism: Chloroflexota bacterium (assembly GCA_011053085.1). Lineage (GTDB taxonomy): Bacteria > Chloroflexota > Anaerolineae > Anaerolineales > Anaerolineaceae > SpSt-1165. The sequence continues at coordinate 1,531 of DSBE01000227.1, read as the reverse complement.
TCGTCCACAATGTCCATTGCTTCGAAGAGGCTGTCGATCATTGGTTTACTGTTGTGCAATTGTCCCGCTTTTATCTCAGAAAAGATGTCTTCAACGGTTTGCAACAGCTGCATGATCTCGGCTTTGCCGATGGCACCCGCAGCTCCTTTCAGGCTGTGGGCTTCACGCGATAGAGTTTCGACAGCATCGAGCGATTCCTCGTCTGTAAGAGCACCCATTTGGATGGATGTTAACAGGTTAGTCATTCGCAGCAGGCGTTCTTCGGTTTCTGCCAGGAATACAGTGTTTAACTCTTTCAGTAGATCGGGAGGGAGGTCGCTCATGCCAGCTCTTATAGATCGAATTCGGCTACCAATTTATCAAGATTTTGCACCATCTGCGCCAAAGTGCCAATGGCTTTTTCAATTTGTTGGGTGGCGTCCACGTTTTGGTTAGAAGCTGTTTGAATGGCCTCAATAGCAATCACCAACTGGTTCATCCCGCTTAATTCCTCCTGGCTGGAGATAGATATTTCCATGGAGGTTTCGGCGGAGTCTGCCAGACCCTTTGCCAGTTGCGAGATGGTTTGGCCGACCTGTTCGGTTTTTTGGGCGCCCGCCTCCACCGCCTTTGAGGAACGTTCAGCAGCTAATACGGCCGCTGATGTGGCTTTACGGATGTCATCCAAAATACCTCTTACTCGCTCAACGGCAGATTTTGATTGTTCGGCCAGGCTTTTCACTTCCTGGGCAACCACCGCAAATCCTGCGCCTGCTTCACCTGCTTTGGCTGCCTCAATAGCGGCGTTGACGGCTAACAGGTTGGATTGTTCGGCAATGTCTTCGACACTGTTGATGATCGAGCCGATGCTCTGGGTTTGCTCGCTGAGTTGCGAGATACGATTTGCCATGGCATCCATTTCCTGGCGAATCAGTTCCATACCATTTACGGCATTGTCTGTTGCTTGCTTACCTTCGTCTGCAATTTCCAATACGCCTTCTGCATTCATCGAAACGTTCTGGGCCTTGGAGGCGGAAATGGCGGAGGTTTCACGCGCTTCCTCTACGGTTGCACTGATCTCGGTGATGGATGAGGTTGTTTCTGCGGTAGTAGAAGCCAATTCGGAAATCGAAGCAGAAACGTTCATCACAGTGTGACCGATTTGGTCTGCCATCTCTGACATACTCGTAATTTGGTACATAAGGCTGGATTGTAATTTCTTCACAGCGCTGGTGAGTTGAGCGATCTCATACGTGCTGTCGTTGGTGGGGATGAAGACTTTGATCATGCCTTGCGCCATTTTATCGGTAACAGCGGCAATCCTGGTGATCGGATCTGCCAGGACCCGGCTTGTGAACAAACTAACCGCAACCACTGCTGCTATTACAAGGGCAAGTAAGATACCCTGAATAATCGCCCAATTGATGATGGCATGGAATGCATCCTCAAAGGAAATGATTTGATAGACGCGCCATTGAAAATCTGCATACGGCAAGGCTGTATCTTCATACGAGTACAGGAACCGTTTACCGGCAGTATTGCGCCAGGTGCC
>DSBE01000412.1 GCA_011053085.1 Chloroflexota bacterium | reverse complement strand
TTAATGGGTTTTTTGCAGCGATGTTGCGGGTCAAGTTGTTGTCCATGCCCCAGAACACACAGGCTGCCAGAACCCCCAGAGCACCCAGCGTGATTCCCCAATCTCCACTTGTGTCTACCGTGAGCAGGATGCTTGCTATTGTGATGGTGAACACCGATAGCCAGATACGGCGCCCTACCGCTTCGCCAAAGATCAATGCGGCAATGATCGTGGTGGCAACACCTTCAAAATTGAGCAGCAAAGAGGCACTGGCTGCCGGGGTGGCGCGCAATCCAAACAACAATAACAGGGGAGCAATCACACCGCCAGTGGCAACCGCACCGGCCAGCCAAGGCAGGTTTGCTTTCTGTAAAGGTGCATCCCGCCGGGTGCGATCGCTGGTTTTTCGGCGCAGCAACAACCAGAACAACACACCCATGCCGCTGCCCAGATACAAAAAACCAGCCAGCGGTATCGGTTCGATATCGCCCAGCAGCATTTTGGAAAGCGGCGCACTCATACCGAACAGGAATGCGGCCGCCAGAGCCTGTAAAGAGGAGATTAACACAACACGTTTCATCGTATGCAATCATACCACCGATGAGCAGACAGAAACATATGCAAAGTTATTTGTTCTTAGGGTGCCGTAATAGTTAACAGCACAAACCCGCCTGCATGGCGGGTTTGTTTTCCCTGATGGTCGATCAGGATATTTACTTATTTCCCGTTGCGGTTGCAGCCGCCCTGATTGTTGTCCTCACAGCCGGGGGCTTTTTCTTGCTGGCCGCCGTTCTGCGCGCCGTAATTGCTGCCGGTACCGGCGTCCTCGGGCCACCCACCACCGCTATCTTCTGGTTTGCCCTGCTGCGGTTCGGGGTATTCACCGGTGTAGCCGTTGCCGGCTTCACTGCCAGCGCCTTCCGGCTGATCAATACGCAGTTGTTCACGAATCTGTTCAGCGGTCATCAGTTGTTCGCTGATCATGCAACCGCCGCCTTTACACACTTCCTGACTGCATTCTTCTGTGGTGCAATCCATCAGACGGATCTGTTGACGAAGTACGGAGCGGGTCTGGGTCATCAACGCATCCTCGGGGGCGTTGGTCAACTTCATCTCCTGCGCCATCAAGCGGCTCTGCACACGGGCATGCGCCAGCAAAGGATCCTGGCTGAATTCGGTCAACTGGCTTGCCATCCACAGATGGGTGAGCAAATCCAGCCTGAGTTCCTGGTCGAATGGCACACCTGCTGCCAGCAAGGTGACCATTTCATCCGCCCGGTGGTCTGCAAAGTCAAGGTGCAGCGCCAGTTGTTTGTCAGGCTGGCTCGTCAGGTCAAGCCGCACCTCTTCAGCCCAGCGTTTCAACGAGTAAAGGGCCTCATCCGGCAGGGCAGATTGGGATGCCATCACGGTGCCTGCGCCGGCGCCGCCCAACAAGATAGTAACTGCTACAAGGATACTGATAATTTTGACTGTCATAGAATATGTCCTCCAATGATAGACCAGGGAATTGTTGCTGGTCTTTTGCTGATGAAGACGCTGTTTTTGTGAAAAAGTTACGCTTTGCGGCCGTGTTTGTTGAATTTGGGAAAGAAATTCGTTCTTCAAGCGCCGCTGCGCCTCTGGCTGCAGTTGCGATGTTTGCCGGGCAGCCTCGAAGGCAGCCAGGACATCATCATTGAGGGGGGGTATGTTATTTTTCTTCATTTTTCCGTCTCCTGTGTATGCATAATTCGCTGTAACTGCTGAATGGCGCGGTACTGCAGAGATTTAATCGCGCCAATGGTCTTGTTCATCGCGGCGGCGCACTCCTCCAGGCTCCATTCTTCAATGTAGCGCAGAGCAATTACCTGCTGCTGGGCGGCGGGCAGTTCCCGCAATGCCTGACCCAGCGCCTTTCGGCGTTCGTCGAGTTCAGCCTGCTGCTCGGGCCCGGGCTGCGGGTCGCCCAACCACTGCTCATCGAATTCAACGGGCGGCGCCGGTTCATGGCGTGCCTGGTCAATGAGGAAGTTATGCGCTATGCGATACAGATACGCCCGCAGGCTGGTGTTAATGATCGGTTTTGAACGGCGCAGGACCTGTAAAAAACGCGCAAAGGTTTCGGTGACACAATCTTCTGCCAGGTGAACGTTGCCGGTGCGGTAGAGGGCATAGCGATACAGGGGCGGACTGTAGGTATCAAAAATGTCAACCAAAGCCTCTGTGTCCCATTGCTGTGCGCGTTGTAGAAGCTGCTGTTCCTGTGCGTCCATCGTTTACCCATTAAGACGGAAAAAGTGTGAAAAAGTTACGAAATAACAGTAAGAAATGCTACATTGATGGATTCATTGTAACAAAATACATCCAAATGCAGGCATCACCAGGGTATACCTGCATAGACGATGGCTTCGATCAGGCAACACCAATCTGTTTTCGCACAACCTGCCTTCTCTTTGACCTTTGAGATATGCTCGTATCTCAAAGGTCTGACTGTGAACATACCCCCCGCAACCCAATCTTTTGCAACGCGTCCCCGCTTGTGATACTGTTAAACCAGATTATTTTGTTGTGAGAAATTGACAATTTTTCACTGAAGAAGGAGTTTTTTGATGAACTATCGAACCTTTGGGCGCACCGGCTGGCAGGTATCCAAGTTCGGCTCCAACTGGGGTCATGTCAGCCAGGCCATTCCGGGCGTCAAAAACACCAAACAGGCGCATCAGCGCTGGCGAGAACCGCCACACATATAAAGGAGACATCATGACAGCAGAATACTACCAACATCTCGGGATTTTCAGTGACTGGGCGGCCAAAGCCGCCTCCGAATCGCCCTTACGGCCGCTGGCGCTACCCGGCGCGGCGACCCACCAATTGGTGCGCGACACCCTCGGCTTTTGTTTCAACAATGAACATCCGCAAGAGGTGCGCATTGATGCCGAATGGGAGCGCGACGGCGTGGCAGGACAGGCCATTTCGTGGTCTGTAGGTTACGGTCCGCGCAGCGCAGCCTGGCTGTTGAAACCCGCCGGTGTCAGCGAAGCGCTGCCGGGTGTGGTCGCGCTGCATGACCACGGCGGCTTCAAATTTTTCGGCAAGGAAAAGATCGCCATAGGATCGCTGGATCCGCCCGATTACATCAACGATTACTGGTTCTCCTACTACGGCGGTCGCGCCTACGCCAACGCCCTCGCGCTGGAAGGCTTTGCCGTGCTGGTGCCGGATACTTTCTTATGGGGCAGCCGCCGCTTCCCGCAAGCAGTGATGGACAACAGCTTTGCGCCTGCCTTTGCCGC
>DSBE01000302.1 GCA_011053085.1 Chloroflexota bacterium | reverse complement strand
GCCGCCTGCTGCCAGTCTTTGACCTGTTGCGGCACGGGCGGCTGTGCATAGAGACTTGCCGACAAACACAGCAGACCCGACATGAGGATAGAGATTCCCCGCGGTGGTGATGAAGAAAACACTTTCATTGCCATTCTCCTTTCCGGCTGTATCTTCATTATATTGAACTGCAACTGCTTCCAGCCAAAATACTATCCTGTTCTGTGAAAATCACAATACTATCTGAATTGATTTTACACTCTCCTTCTTCTTCAATACAATCCCACATGGCAACGCACCATTTTTGAGGGCCATCCGGATAGCATTCACTCTTTCCTGTGGAAGCACGCTTACAGTAATATATAGGATAGCTCCTCCATCCAACACTCGGACATCTTAATGCACAATTATTCATATAGATGTCAAAACAGTTTTTTAGTTCACGTGTCCAACACCAACACGCCGACAAATTTGATTCCATCAGCATGAAATCAAGACATAATAAGCAGATAAGCGTCCATTTTCTGTATTGTATTATTTTCATATTTATCACCATTGGTTTGTAACTCATTCATTTGATTTCTTGGTTACGCGTTCCATCTATAACGCTATCTACTAACACTTGACTCGATGAAACTCCCATTCTTACAAATATAGATAAATTCTTTGCCGTCAACGCCTTTCCTTATCATACCCGTCTCTGGCGGAAAGCCGACAGACTCCTGCCTGAATACAGTATCCGGAATATCTATATTAAGCTGTAAATTTCTTATCGTAATCGTCTTGTTCATATAAAGCCAGGGCGGACCTGCGTTTCTTGGTTTATATATTGTGGTTCGGATTTCCTGTGGCAACCAAAAATTCTTTCCGGAGGCGGCTATTTCCTGCAAAAAAATCTGACTGTCTTCATAAACTTTTCCATTTTTATAATACTGATAACATTCCATTTGATAGTTTTTTTGTGGATTTAATATCCGCTTTGACAACAACTTCCCATCTCTATAAGTCGTAATGGCAATTCGATCATCAACTATTTCTGAAAACCATATATCTTGCCCTTGCTGTCGGTACTTATCCAACAGTGTTGATCCCGGCGGCAACGGAAGCCCGTATTTACTAAGATAACCATATCCAAACCCATACATAGATGCCAATAGTGTTGCTTCGGGATCAAGATTGTTGATCGAAGTGTGATCAATTCGTGTAACTATAGAAGCACCATCTCCCCAAAATAAAGAATAAGAATCGTTAACAAGAAAGCATGCGTTGCGTTCTTGTTCGCGTTCAATATCTTTCCAAATTTTTACTTCCTTCAGTTCACTATAATAGAATCCTTCTGCTGTACACTTGATTTTAAGCTCCGCTACCGCCACAATATCTCCATCAACTAACTCTTGTGGAAACTTATCCTTTAATGCTTGAGGAAGTCTTTCAAACGAAGACTCATCCGGTGACTTGTAAATCTCACATATACTTTCCGCATCAAGAAGTAATGTCAGTACGGCTTGGTTTTGGTCTTGGTTTTTTAAAAACCAAGTTTCGATTGAATCTTCAGATGAATAAACATGAGCAGAAATCATTATCAGAAACGATAGCTGGAGAATTTTATTAATCTTCGTTTCTATTTTATTCATGATTTTCTCCTTTCGATATTTTTAATTCTTCTGCAACCATAATATGGCATCTAAAACATAGATGCTTTCAGGATATTTTGATACCAATTTATAATATGTTTTCTTAATAATTGAGATAGCTTTTTCTACAGAAATTGTCTCTGACTCCATCAGCTTTTTAAAACAATCGGCTTTGGCATGCAAACAATAATCCGCATGTTTATAATAAGGGTAAACTTCAACGGATTTCGTAAATGCATCCGCCGCCAACCACCACTCACCAAGCTGCCGATAACACAGTGCCATGATAAAATATGTCTTGCTTCGATTTTGGTAATGCCTTTCTGACAGCAGGGTCATATAAGTTTCCAACAAAGATATCGTCATTTTGCAATTGACTTTTGCTTCTTCGATATTGCCTATACTGCTCGCTTTTTGTGCCAAGTAATAATATTCCTCTCCTACACCAAACAGATGATAAACCACGTCGTCAGGATAATCCTTAAATCGTTTCAATATCTCATTTATTGTTGTTTCGGCTTCGGCATCTTTTCCCTGATGGACATATATTCGCGCCAGCGTCGTGTAAGCGAACAGTTGGTCCGGACCCTCCGGAGCTTGCTCAAAAATGTCCGGTACAAGCTTCATTGCTTCATTTATTTCGCCCGCCCGCGCTGACTCCACCGCTACGTGTGTAATCATTCGTACCAACTCCCGACGCCCCGGATGATATGCAATATTGATTTTCAATGCTTCTCTGGCTGAAGCCAGGTCTCCTATATCCGCATAGGTTTCTACGATTGCATCGCGTATTTCCGGAATCACACCATGCTCCGGAAATCGCTCCAGCAGCGTTTGATAAATGGAAAGAGCCTGTTGCGCATATCCCTGGCGGCGATAGTCTCGTGCCAGCCTTGCGGCCAAGCCGGGGGTGTTGGCCCGATGCGCATACTGGGTGAGCAACGCTTCCATTTCCTTGTCGGCAGTATATAAATCACCCTTCCGCAGAAATGCCTGAACAATGTGATATTGAAGATAAACCGCATTAGGATGATCGGGGTAACGCCGCAATCCCCGGCGGTATATCTCCGCCGCCGCCGCCAATCGACCCGCGCAGAAGTACCCCCAGCCAATGTCTTTCATCGCGTCCAAAAAATCTGATGCGATGCTTTCCTGCTCGTGGAGGATTTGAATCTGTTGCTCAGCCTTCTCGAAATTCCCTTGGTGCGCATAGACCATCCCTTCCAACCCGATAAGCAACGTCTGACGGGGATGGGTTGACAATTGACGCTTTACCTCGTCGCAAATCGCTATGGCTTGGGGGTAGGCGTTGGCATACATACTGTCTTTGACTAAATCGGAAAGCAGACGGAATATCCCCCGGTGTTCGTAAAAAATCGGACACAGTTGGGCAACCAAAGGGGCAATTTGCTCGAACTGCTTCTCCTCGACATAAAGCCGGGCAACCTGCGCATAAGCATCAAACGCATAAGGTTTATCCGGATACGCTTGAATGATTTTTTCGTATTCAGCCCGTGCCCCTGTTAGATCGCCCGCCTGATACAATTGGGTCGCCGCCTGCTGCCAGTCTTTGACCTGTTGCGGCACGGGCGGCTGTGCATAGAGACTTGCCGACAAACACAGCAGACCCGACATGAGGATAGAGATTCCCCGCGGTGGTGATGAAGAAAACACT
>DSBE01000303.1 GCA_011053085.1 Chloroflexota bacterium | reverse complement strand
TCTCTCAGCCGGCACCGCCGACATGAACACACAGAGCGCAGCGGCCACCTTACTGGCAGTGACCAATATGGAAGTACTGGCACGCAACGCGGCTGCTTCTGATCGCCCGGTGGTTGCCACCACCGGCGATGGTGTGACAGCCCTGCTGCTGCAGAGCCGGTTGCATGCTGTTTATCAACGTCTGGGATTAATTGAAGACTACAACCCTCTTCTCACCCAAATGACCGGGCCTACGCCTTATTCCTATGCGGCCGGAGCAATGCCGTTGCTGCATGATGAGCATATCTCTGTCAACATTGTCACTGGTAAAGTCGGTATTGAAGGCGCGCTGCTGGCAGAAGCCGGCCGTCGTGAAAACGCCTTCTTTATTGGCGCTTCCACCGATCCTTCAGGCCAGGCTGTGTTATATCCAGTGTCTGATCAACCGCTGATTGGGGAAGAGATGTTTGCAACCCGTGCCATTTTAGAACCTGATCAGCCTGCCAGTACTGCCAGCGTGAAGACGCAGGATGTGCTGCGAATCGTTTTGTGTGTTGCGATGCTGGGCGGAGCCTTGCTGAAACTGGTGGGGGCGCTATGAAACTGACACTTTCTGTCATTATCGCAGTGCTCACAGGTTTGTTCATTCTGGCCGCCACTTTTCTGCCTGATCTGGGTTGGGATGCTATGCAAAGCCGTATGGTCGATTGGGCGGTGGTGCTGGCGGGAATCAGCCTGTTGATCGGTATTTTCAATCTGCTGCGCAGCCATTGGGTGCGTATGGGATTGAACCTGCCTGAAAAACCCGAAGCGGAAGCATCACTACAAGAGGGTGCACGACCAACAGATAAAGAATCACAAACCAGAGAAGCGAAACCGGTAAAGCGCGAGAAGATCATCCGGCATGCAGACAGCGCGGTTTTGTTGTTTGGCTTTGTGGTGGCTTTTATCGGGGGAGTCATCCTGACCCCGGCTAACAATTGGTATTTGCAGGCGGTTTCCTCCATTCAGGTGCCGGTGGAATCATCGCTGCTGGCTATTTTATCGATTGTCTTGCTTACCATCGTTTTCCAGTTCTTCCAGCATCATCATGACCTGATGGGGTTTGTTTTCATCGGCAGTGTGCTGGTGTTCCTGGTTCTGGGCAGCGGCTTGCTGCATTCGATGTCGGAAGCGCGTTGGGTTAAGGATGTGATCGCTATGTTGAACGAGATCCCGCTGGCAGGCACCCGCGGTATTGTGATCGGTATCGCCCTTGGCAGCATTGTCACCGCTTTGCGGCAGCTGCTGGGGTTTGACCGTGCCTATCGGGAGTGAGAGCAATGACTGAGATTCGCTGCCCGATGTGCGCTCACATGAATCCTGAAGGGTCAATGCATTGTGAAAAATGTGATGCCCGCCTGGTTCCGATGGGAGACATCGGCAAAGCGTTGAATTTGCCACCTGATTCACAGCACGAAGAAGATGACCTGTCTGCCTTTCTGGAGAAGATCGTGGATGAGGGTGGGCAGGATGCAACCATTGATGACGGTCTTGATGAGGAAGTATTATCATGGCTGGATGATGAACACCCTGAGCAGATTGATGAGGATCTGCCCGAACCGGTAACTGATGAATTGGAAGGCGAAGAGCCTGATTTCCGTTCATTGGTAGAAGAGGAAATCGACGAAAAAGCTATCACTAATTGGCTCTCGAAGACCTCTGATAATGAGGGTGAAACAGAAGAAAAGCCTGATTGGATGACCCTGGTGGTCAGTGAACCTGACGAGGATCTTTCTGAGGTCGAGAGCTGGTTTGAACAGCCCGATGAGACATCCTTTGAAGAAGAAGCCCAAAAAGAGTCAACGAAAGAAGAATTATTAACGGCACCACTGCCCGATTGGCTGGATGAACAGCCGGACAAAATGGCATTTGAAGAGTTCGAAGCAGTAGGTTTCACTGCCCAATTGCCAGATTGGATGGAAGCAACTGGCGGTGAAGAAGATGAGCCGTTCGATGCGGATGAAGTTGTTGAGGAAGAAGAAAAGCAGGCTGACGAGGTTGAAGAGCTTCAGTTCACAGCCCAGCTGCCTGATTGGATGACAGAGGTAGAAGAGACGCCTGGGGTGAATGAGCCTGTGGCGCTGCCTGAAGAAGAAGAATTACCAGATTGGTTTACCCAGGAATTGGATGAGGAAGCATTGGAGCAGTTGGAGCCGCCTTCTGTGGAAAGTAGTCAAGAGGAGACCGGGTCCAAACCTCTGCAGATTCCCAAAGTAAGTACAGGTGCATTGCCCTGGATGGGCGGGGAGCCTTTGGGTGAGGAGTTTGCACAGGAAAAAACCAGTCAAGAAGAATTTGAACTTCCGACTGCTGCGATTGAGCCCAGTCCGGTTGAAAAACTCCCACGTATACAAACCGGAGCGCTGCCTTGGTTAAGTAACGAGAGAGAAGAAGACGAATGGGTTGCCAGCGACGAGAGAGAGGATGAAAGCGAAGAGCTTTTCGAGGAGGAGTTGGAAAGCACACAACCTGACATCGCAGAAGCTCCTGCAGAAGAACCAATTGTTGAGCCGTCCGTCTCAATGGTTGCAGACGATGAGTTTGCCATGCCGCTGGACGAATTCATCGTTGATATTGCATCAGAGGCAGATGAAACTTTGTCACCTGATGAAGAAGAGGCTGAACCGATGTCCTTGGAAGATGTGATGGCCGAGGAGGAATTGTTCTTCACGGAAGAATCTCAATCACTGGAGCCTGAGGAGGAAGCACCTGCGGAGGAAGCACCTGCGGAGGAAGCCTTCGAGGTGGAAGGTGCCGCAGATGTTAAAAAATCATGGTCGAAATTCCTGGAAACAGCTGACAAACTTGGCGCGGAAGAAGAACTCCCCGAATGGTTTGCGAAAACCGGCAGCGGGAAATCCCACCAGCCTGCAGAAACAGCAACAGATGAAACTGTTGGGGCAGAAGAACCCGGTGTGATTCTGCCTGATGAGCCGGAGATCGAGGAACCAGTCAAACCTGAACCGCCTGCCAAAAAACGCCAAAGCACCTGGACATTGTTATTTGGCGGCCGCAAAAAGAAAGAAGAACAGCAGCGTTTGGGTGACACTGAAACAACACCTGAACCTGTCACTGGGCCGGAACCGGAGTTAACCGAACCAGCTGTGGCAGAGGATGAGGCTGCCGCTGAGTCTGCGCAAGAGGACGAGTGGGACCTCTCAACCATTCTTTCTGACTCACATCCATTGACGACAGGGACTGATGATGAGTTAATCGTCGAAGAAATCAAAGGTGATCTGACGGATTCCGCCTGGCTGGTGGATGAAAGTGGGAAACCGCTGGTAGAAGAG
>DSBE01000063.1 GCA_011053085.1 Chloroflexota bacterium | reverse complement strand
TGACTGTGCTGGGCAGGCAGGAAGAACAGGATGACGCCTGAGCCGCCCAAGAAACCGCGCTAACCCAAAGGGAACCGTCCCATCGGGGCGGTTCTCCGCCCGGGCAGCAGCGATCAGCCGCTGGCCTACCGACCATTGAAACCCAAAACCCCTGTTGAACCGCAATTGAACGGAAAGGAAAACGCCCATGAAACTGACCGATCTGCTGAAAACCCGCCACAAGAAGGAACAGACCGCCCGTCTGCACCATGAAAGCGACCAGACCATCGCGCTGGGCGGTCCGTGGCGCCAGGCGGAGCAGGAACGCACCCCCACCGACCGCGAAAGCCTGCTGACTGATGTCCTCACTGCCTGGCAGGTCAACCCGCTGGCGCGGCGGCTGGTTGAACTGACCACGCAATATGTGGTGGGGGCAGGTGTCAGCCTGCACTGCGCCCATCCAGATACGCTGGCTTTTTTGCAAGATTGCTGGAGACACCCCCTCAACCGCATGCACACCCGCATTCTGGACTGGTGCGATGAACTGACCCGCAGCGGCAACCTGTTTGTGCTTATCTCCACCGACGCCAGCGGCATGAGCTATTTTCGCGCGGTGCCAGCGCTCAGCATTGACCACATCGAAACCAGCCCCAACGACCTCGATCAGCCGCGCCTGTATCACCGCAAAGCCGACAATGAGGACTTTGACCCGCCGCCCTATCCTGCCTATGAGGCGGCCAGCGACCAGCGCCAGCCGGATGGCAGTTTTCAGGCAGTGATGTGCCATTACACCATCAACCGCCCGATCGGCGCACTGTGGGGCGAAAGCGACCTGGCACCGCTGCTGCGCTGGATCTCGCGCTATGCCGCCTGGCTGGAAGACCGCGCGCGCCTGAATCGCTTCCGCAACGCTTTTGTGTATGTGGTGCGCGGCAGGTTCCTCTCTGAGGGCGACCGCCTGAACCGGCAACGCGCCCTGAACGCACATCCGCCAACCCCGGGTTCGATTTTGGTCACGGACGAGAGCGAATCCTGGGAGATCATCGCCCCGCAACTGGACGCGCACGATGCCTCGCTGGACGGATTGGCGATGAAGAAGATGATCGCGGCAGGCGCGGGGGTTCCGCTGCATTTTCTGGCAGAACCGGAGTCCTCCACCCGCACCACAGCTGAAGCCGCTGGCGGTCCCACCTTTCGCCATTTCCAGCAGCGACAGCGTTTGTTTCTTTGGATGCTGCAGGATCTGCTTGGTGTGGCGCTGCGGCGGCGCGCCCTGCTGGACGAGCGTGTGGGCCCCGCAATTGCCTTCAACTTGACCGGCGCGGATATCTCGGCGCGCGACAACCTGTCGCTCTCGCAGGCGGCAAAGCACGCGCTGGAGAGCTTCCTGCCTCTCTACCAGCAGAATTTGCTCAGCGGCGAAGAACTGCTGCGGTTGGTGTATCGTTTTTCCGGCGAGGTGGACCTGCCCGCCGCACAACAAGGAGATTCCCATGGCGAGAACGCGTGATGATTATCACCTGGCGGTGCAAACCCTGCTGGGTGACCTGGATGGTGTGCGTTACAGCGAAGCCCTGCTGGATGACGCGTTGGGGCAGGCACTGCATGCCCTCTCACTGGCAAGCCCGCTGGCGATCGAAGCCACTTTCCCCGTGCCAGAGAGCGGGCAGGAGCTATCGCTGGCGGATTTGGCACCGGTCAATGCCGTCATCGAGGTGTGGTATCCGTTTAGCGAGGATGATTTCTGGCTGGAACCGCTGGGCGGCTGGCACTTTCTGCGTCTCAGCGGCTCGCCAGTCATCCGCTGGAAGAACGGCACCTTTCGCCAGGCAGAGATGGTGCGCGTGCTGGCAGCCTGTGATCACCAGGTGGCGGGGCTGAACGGCGCTGAAGCCAGCACCCCGCCGCCGCACACCGAAGAAACCCTCAAACTGGGCATGGCAGCTTACAGCGTGCTGGCACGTTCCGCCCAGCTGCTCGAACGGCATGGCGCACTGACCAGTGACCAGAAAGGCTTACTGGATCTGGGTGAAAAATGGCTGGCGCGTTTTGAACGCCAGTGCGTCCACCTGCGCGCTTCACCTTTTTCGCCGTATGGCGCGCTGCCCAAACAGGGTTGGACGCTGGGGAATGCCGATGGCTGGCAGTGACCTCTACCGCTGGCAGAGCGGCGGCAAGCCGGATTGTCCGGTTTGCGAACGTCTCAGCGGCATCATCCAGCCGCTGGACTACTGGCGGGCGGTGGTGTTGCCGGGTTTTCACCCGCACTGTGACTGTGAACTGGTGCGGGTGACGACCAACGAGCAGCGTACGCAGGCACCGCTGCCGGTCGCGCCCGCTATCCCTCGTGAAACCCTGCCGCCCATGGGCAGGATGCCGCGTGCAGGCCGGCTGCTGCCCGACCGTCCCCGCCCGGAGATGTTCTGAGAGCGAGTTTGACAACCTGTTCTTTTACCGTCCATGGGGATATTTTTGGGAGCGCAGCGATCAAAAATATCCCTTGCATTTCTCGGGCGTCAGGCAATCACAACCCCCAACCGCCCGAAATGAGCCCGCAAAGCAGCTACCCATGACGAACCTTTCCTACCTAATCGATGGCAGTAACATAAAATGCCTGCACATTTGATTCACCCGCATTCTTGCCAACCCCTGACAATTGGTGTTTAAGAACCGTCTACAGGGGATAATTTTGGGAGCGTAGCGACCAAAAATATCCCCAAACTCTTCGGGCGTCATCCATTGAAAACCCCCAACCGCCCGAAACAAGCCCGCAAAGGAGCCCTTCCATGCCCATTCCACCCATTCTCCACCAAAATTGCCACCTGATCTTACAGCATCCCGCCGTCAACAGCGGGGAAGACTGCGGTTTCCTCCTGCGTGAAGACCCCGCCCAGCCCGGTGGGGTGATTTCCGTACAGCGCGAGCGTTCCTCGGATGGCGCGCTGGTGGTGCGTGTGTTCTTCGAAGTGCTGTTAGCGGATGATTTGCTCACCCCGCGGGGGGATGCCTGCCCGTGGACGCGCGCGGAAATGTACGCCCACCTGCTGGCAATGCTCGATCAGTGCGAGGGCATCCGCCTGACGTGTGCGGCGGGGGTGTTCGAAGACCTGGGCGCGATTGGACATAGCGCCACCGCTCTGCACAGCGTGCATGAAAGCCGTGTGGCATGCCAGTTGAACCACAACGGAGTGTATTTCCTGCCGGTGCCGCTGGTCGATTATCAGGCGGCGCTGTGGGATGGCGAACGCACCTGGGGCGCGAGCTGGTGGCGCTGAGGGGTCGGAGGTTGACATAGCACTACCGTCAGTCATTATCCATGCCCAATCATTCCAATTC
>DSBE01000346.1 GCA_011053085.1 Chloroflexota bacterium | reverse complement strand
GGGCTGCGCGTAATGCTGGCGCGAGGATAGCCAGCGGACGCTACCTTGCGTTTTTGGATTCTGACGATTGGTGGGCTGCAGAAAAAATATGGCAGCAGATGGCTTCTATTAAGAAAAGTGGTTTTGTGTGGAGTCACATGAAAACCCTGGTGGTTAGCTCAGAGGTTGGAGAGTCGGCGATTGACAAAGGTTACTTTGGTGATTGGTATCGCGGCCAGCGGTCAGGTATGATAACGCAAGAATTGTTGCAAACCAATTTTATCTGCACTTCTTCGGTATTGATCGAGAAGATGGTTTTTATAAATAGCGGTGGCTTTTGTGTAAATCGATCTTTGCAACGGTTTGAAGACTATGAGTTATGGTTGCAGCTGGCAGCACGGTATCCCATCGATTATTGCGAAATTCCTGCTGTTTATTATGTCAGTCATGAAGCTGTATCGGCGTTTGATGAAGTCATTGAACAGATTGAGAAAAATGACCTTGTAATGGATAGTATTGCTAACAAATGTGCAGAAATTTATCCATCAGATGCGATTACGAGGCGGCGGTACTTTTTTCGAGAGCACCTGTTTCGTGTTGCGATAAGTCAGAATAACCGAAAAACTGCCCGCCATATCTTAGAAGAAATGCGGTATTTTAATGGTTTCATCGGCAGCAATTTACTGAATACCCTTCTGTACTTCACGCCGCACTGCATTATCAAGCGAATTGGATTATTTATTGCCAGGCTGTTAAAACTGCAGGAATCTGACTGAGCTGCTGAATGGTGCGATCCGGTATGATGGCATCATCCCGGTAGTGGGTGGTGGGGGGAGATGCCCAACGGGCTATCCAGATATTTTTGATTCCAACATGCCGCGAACCGATGATGTCGGCATTCAGTGTATCACCGATCATAACAGCCTCAGCCGCTTCAACATTGAAGAAGCTGAGGGCTTTTCGGAAGATTAACGGGTGGGGTTTGCGGTAACCAATATCTGCTGATACCAGGATCTGTTCAAAGTATGGGAGTAATTGGTGTTTTTCTAACTGCATGTAAACATCACGCGAATAAGAAGCATTGGAGATCAGTCCCAGCCGATAGCCATTCTGTAACAATTGCTCTAACATTGTAATGGCGTCAGGGTCCAGTTTCCAGTAGTTGGCAGTGTGCTGGTAAAAAACGTCCAATACATTCAGGATTTGGTCATCGTCCAACTCTGTTTTGAAATCTACAGAAAGCACCTCCTGAAGAAGAAGTGTGGTCGATTTTTCTGTGTAAGTTACATCCCGCTCAATATAATAAGTATTCAATGCCTTGGCATAGGTGTTTCGGAACTGGTCTACATTGATCGGATGCCCACAGCGTACAATTTGCCGCGCCAATTTAGCGATTGCATCTGCAATAACGCGATCCCAATCTCCTTGAAAATAAAGAAGGGTGGAACCCAGGTCAAACAGGATGAGTTTGAATTTCATCAATCTGCCAGTTACACGATGATGTTTAACAAAGAATTGCCGGCAAAGAAACGTGTGAAGTTTTCTTTCAGAAGTGAGGTAAAGCAAGTAGTATTGAACAGATGTTTCCTTGCCTGTCCAAATGTGATGATGATGTTTTCTGAAGGTTGCAGGTCTGATAACCTGGCTTCATAATAATTTTTAGGAATGTCAATGGCTGCCGCGGCGATTTTGTGATCCGCGGCTGTTTGATACAAAGAACGTAATTCGGTGACGCCTGGGTCTGATGTATCAACGAATCTGGCAGTTGATTTCAGTTTGGATAGATGGTGGGCTTTGATACTGTCGATTGTCAGAGTAGAGGCAGTGAGACCATTGACAACATAATCACAGGACTCGAGCATGCTCCCTAGCGCTTGCATAGGGTACAGGCGGTGGAAAAACCTGCCTTCCGGGTCCCCGCCATCGTTGCAGGCGTAGGTGGTCGCTTCTGGGTTCATGGCATTAAATGTGGATGCAAGGATGGTGCAATGGAATGGTTGCAGTAAGCGGGCAAGTTCACGGTTGTTAGATTCATACCCTATCAAACCTACTGTGGTGCCAGATAATCCCTTTAATTTTTTAGTAGAGGGTGGATCGATTCTTGGCATTTGCGACAGGGTCAGCATCTGCCGTAAACAAAATTCCGCAACATTAGCGGCCGCCAATCCATCCGTGGAGGTAAAAACGACGCGTTTATTTTGTGACCGGTACAAAACAAGTTGGTCAAGGTCATAGGTTCCCGTAAATTGAACCCACTTGATGTTGGGGGCATTTTCTGGTTTGGGGAGGATCCCATCAGTTATGAGGATATCTATTGCTGCCCATTGATCTTTGGTCACCTCATGGTGCGAGGCTGGATTGACGTGTTGAAAGTGAAGGCGCGGCGAAATTTCTCGCAAAGATTCTATAAAAGAAACCTTGTGTGAAGTGATCACCAATACTTCCGTTAAGCCAGTTTGCCACATTTCAACCTCCGTAGTTGATTATACTGGATTAGTGGGTCTGGCAGCGTGTGACAGATGACCTTTATTTTTTATATTTCGTGCCCATCCAGAACTTTTCCCAATTGCCCTGGGCTTGAATCGAAGCGATGAACATGTAGAGGCTGGCGGTCCAAAAACCAAGCACCATCATCAGAACTACCCAGATGATCTTTGCCAGGATGGATTCTTCGCGATAAACGATCCAGATAGAGAAAAGAACAAAGCCTGTGTAAAGGTCAATCAATGACACGACACCCCAGGGGTTTTGCAGGATCAAAGCACCGTCAGCGGCAAAATCGCCGTTTATCATGGCATTGCCGATACCGGCAGTCATGACGATCAATCCGATAAGCGAAATAATTTTTGCAGTCTTCATGTTTCCTCCACTGTAGGATAATTTATACTCATTATCCATAACTTTTATTAAAAAGATGTAATCATGGAGATATTCGCTGATTTTACGATATTATCTCAGCAAGAATGTGAAGGGCTTTTTCATGAATCAGCCCATTGGTAGCAAGGATACCGCGGTTGCCGGCAAGGGTGCGGCCTTGTGTGAAGTCAAGCGGTTTACCAAACAAGTCGGTAATTCTACCGCCTGCTTCTTCAAGAATGATAGAGCCCGCAGCCTGATCCCATATTTTTTCTCTATAGTCAAGATTCTGTGGTGAAAGCAGCCTTAGCAGGATGTCAGCATGACCGGACGCAAGGATAGCATATTTTGCCTGGCTATCAAGACGAAAAGTCGGAATTTCATTGTTGCTTTTTTGCAGGAATTCCTCAATTTTCTCAGGATTGGTGTGGCTGCCCTCATAAGAACCCAACATAACTGCCTTTGAGATATGCATTTGTGTAGAAACATGC
>DSBE01000059.1 GCA_011053085.1 Chloroflexota bacterium | reverse complement strand
CCTGTGCTTGACAGCCATTGTCGCGCGCGTTTGGAGGCATTGAATTCAACCGGCAAAGTAATGATGGAAAATATGGCGGTGGCTGAGAAGAGGATCAGGCCGATAACGGCAATTTGAAAACCAAATTCAGAACCAGCCATCAAGTATTCGAGGAACAAACCACCCATGAACATGATTGGGCCTAACCAGCTGCCAATGCGCACGGTGGGAACGATGACGGTGCGCAGGTGAAGCGGGAGATATTTTTGGGAATGCTGCAGAGCGTGGCCGACTTCGTGGGCGGCGATGCCAGCAGCAGCAATGGAACGGCCGCTAAATACACCATTGCTCAGCCTCAGTACTTTTTTGATGGGATCATAATGGTCACTCAACGTTCCGCCGACCTGTTCAATGCCTATGTGGTGTAAGCCATTCTGGTTGAGAATGGATCTAGCAACCTGCGCACCAGTGTAACCGGCACGAATACCGATTTGTGAGTATTTGTTGTAGGTAGACTTCACCCGAAATTGCGCATAAAGACCCAATAACAAAGCGGGCATGGTGAAGCACAGATATAAGAGGTAATTTCCACCAAATAACAATTTCCACCTCCAAATTGGTAGCGCACCCACCGAGATTCGAACTCGAATTTCATGCTCCGGAGGCATACGTTCTATCCATTGAACTATGGGTGCCAGGTAAGCATTCAAGATTTTACCATTAAGTAGGCGATTGTGACGTTCATACACCTGTCGACATGCAGACGACGAATTTGCCTGCTATAATTGTCCTATAGAGACAAGGATGAAGCCATGAACGTAATTTCTTTGTTCGGTATTACCTTCATTGTGGCATTTTTCGTTGAGACATTGATCGAATTCATATTTGGTAAATTATTTGACCACATCGCATTTTTGACACCCCATAAATGGCTGCAGATGTACCTTGCGATTGCTGCCGCAATCGGGCTGGCTTTTTTCTACCGGCTTGATCTGTTGTATTTCATCGGTGTATACCTTGAGGTAGATTGGCAGCCTTTTGCAGATGTTAGCATTGTGGGCTTGATCATCTCAGGGATTGCCATCGGAAAAGGATCCAATTATTTGCACGACATAATCCGCTTCTTGATCGGACTCAAACACCAGTTACCAAAGCCAGAAGAACCTGCTTGATCTGCCAACACTCACTCAGAAGCAGGTAATGGCGCATCGTACTTCCTCAACTGTTGTGATAAGACAAACAATCGTTTCCGCGTATCCTGAATGATTTCCAGGTTGCGCTGTTCGTTCCCATGATGAAGATATTGGTGTTTTTTGTGCGCCAATTCAGCGCTCAGTTGGCAGAGTTCGGCAACCAATTTTCTGCTCGATTTCTCTTGTTGTAACACTGTGGCTTTTAATAGTTTACGATGGTAATGTGAAACAACTGCGAGATATTGATTTTGGGTGATGATGTTGTGTTCGATTTCTTTCATGAGGTGGGTCTTCATGATGGTTTCTTCATGTTGAATCATAAAAATGATAAAGATAAGCATGAATCCCCATCCAAGCCAGTCAAGTTGTGATGCGCGCAGCATGCCTTGCCATCCGGCATTGTAGATTAAAAATGGTGAAATGGTGTTGTGGAGTGAGTGTGAGATGATTGCCAACATCAATCCGCCCAGTGGGGCAAAAAATTTTATGAAATGCGATTTCTGCGTGCGGGCGAGTGCCAGTCCGATACCGAAAAAAGCCGTGTAGAAGGGGTGCTGCCAACCAACCAGCACGATACGGATGAACGCCAATTGAAAAAGTCCCTGCCAACCTCCCGCCGCATAGCCCATCGAGAATATGTAATAGGCGTTTTCTGTGGCAGCAAATCCTAAGGCGGTGACTGCGGCATAGATGATTCCATCAAGGACTGAATCAAACTCTGACCGGAAAAACAAGAAAACGATGAGTACCGCTATTCCTTTGAAAATTTCTTCTATGATCGGTGCAAAGATGGAAGAGACAGAAAAAGTGGCTGCACCGGTGGAATTGGTCAGCCAATATACACCTGCACCCAGCAAGGAGTTGATGACAAAGGCAGCCATGGCGGCAATGACAGCACCCCACAGGAACGAAAACAACAACAGGGGAAGGGGTTCTTTCTCGTAACGATCCAGCCAGTAGATAGCGTAGGAGAAAACTATCATGGGGAGGTAGCCAAGTATCACAGAGATAAGCAGTGCAGTAATCATGGGGAGTTTCTACTCATCCAAATGGATTTTGATGCGTGTATAGCGAAAATGAGCAGGGTCAAAACCAAGCGCGCCGAGAACATCATCCGGACGGCCGGATGCACCGGGCAAAGCTTGCAGATGAATCCAAACCCTGTTGGCATCATTGAGAGAGTCTACCTTCATAGAAATGACGAGTTGGCGCAAGTTGATCTCCTTGTTCCTGCGTATAGCCATAATGGTCTCGGCGCTCAAGAATTCTTTAATCTGCTCCTCTACATCCATCGCCGTGACTGGCAGCAAAGGTTCTGCCAGGTATTCCATTGATCTTAACCGGCTTTGGAGCGATGCTTCTTTTTCGTGTATTTCGATCAAGGAGTGGAGACCAATGCCAGGTTGTGGGCTGTGATTCAGCTTGTCTGCCAAATCTTTTACATCACAGGCATCATTTGTTTCGGTCCAGAAGTCCAGGAGTTCACAAGTACTTAGCATGCCCAATGGCAGGGGAGCAGCCTGGTTGATGCGGGGCTGAGGATGGTAACCTTTTGAATATGCCAACGGTACACTGGCACGGCGAAACCATCGTTCCCAGATTTTGTGCATATCGAGATTGGCGGTGTAACGCAATGCCTCGCCTTTGCTGTAGAGGATCCTGAATTGTTGTTTTGTGGGTTCGTTCATGATACTTTGATCTCCGGGCACTTCCAATCAGATTCAGGCTGCTGCCTTAGCGTTCGATATTGTTGCAAGATGCCGCAATTCACACAGTGGTCGCGGCAGTCCTCCATAGTGATTCCCTCGCGGCTGTTTCGATATTCACTGAGAAGAAATGATTTCTTTACACCAGCAGAGATATGATCCCATGGGAATGGTTCATCGAAGGTCCGTTCCCGGTAAATATAGGTTTCAGGCGATAATCCATGGAGTTCGAATGCTTTCTCCCAAATGGAAGAAGTGGTCTCATCGCGCCAGGCGTCAAATTTCGCACCGGCATGCCAGGCAGTTTCTATGACGTCAGCCAGACGGCGATCCCCTCGGGTGAGGGCTCCTTCCAGCCAGGAATCATCCGCCCGGCTCATACTGAGATGAATGGCGCGTGATTTGATGTTCTCGCGGATTAATTGATGTTTGTGGCGGATCATCTCCGGGG
>DSBE01000393.1 GCA_011053085.1 Chloroflexota bacterium | reverse complement strand
GCGCTGTACAACAGGTCTGTTGATAGTTGCGGGTCAATAACTGCCAGGCGCGTTGATAATCCTCGTCTGAAAGGCTGGCAAAGTAGCGTGTGACCAGCGTTTCCGGGTTTTCGAACTGGTCAGCCGGAAAGGGCGTGAAGGTCGGCTGGTAAGCGGTCGCGGTCAGGTCTGGCAGTTCGGTCACCAGCGGTTCAAACAAAGACAAAGTGGTTGGTGTCGCCTGCCGCACAATCACAGAGGCAGGTTCAGCGGTAGCATCCATCCCAAATTCCATCGCCAGCATATTTTGCGCTTCAGCTGTCATCGCAAGATTGTTATCAGAAAGAGCCATTGGGGCGTCACCCGGCGGAAAGAACAGGTAACGCATCCCCAGGAATACCAATACCAGAAACAATCCAACAGCCGCCATCGGCAGCACTTTGGCGGTGAACACGTCCGGTTTTTTGGGCGTAAAATTCATCTGAGCCGGGCTGAAAGAGCGTTTGGCAAAGTCGAGGGTATAACTGACGTCCAGCCCGCATGGACCGGCATTGGTCGCCAGCAGCATGGCGTTGGGAAAGGCATGTTCTTCTTTGTTGAGCTGCTGCGGTGCACCTGTCGATAGCTGGATGGAGATTTCACAGCTTTCGCCCGGCTTTAGCTTGAACAACATGGGGTTGATAATCAACCAACTCACCTGCGGAACCACCCTGCCTGTCAGTGTGCTGCCGCCAGTGTTGCGCACCTTCAGCCGGATGACCGGCTGCTGCAGCAACGGCAGGTTGGGGTTATACACACCAAAAGCCAGCACCTCCGGCTCGATGGTCATCGCCGGTGGTTGGTAGGTAGGCATTTGCTGGGTAGTGCTGGTGGGGGTGTCCATGGTTGTTATTGTAACGCAGTTCGTTGGGGCCTGTCTGAGTCTTTTTTCACCGTGATCACCCGCCCGGAGAAAGCCTGAACAAAGCGTTCCACCGCAATCACCGCGCTCGCCTGCAGGGCTGCCCTGCGTCCTGACGGGTTATGGATCACCACCGCCGATATGTCTCCATCGTTACAAAGCATCCCGGTGACCACCACCAGGTGCCCGCCTTGATGGGTGATCGGTTTCTCACTGCCCAGTTCATGCGAAACAGAGGCGATCACCAGCTTCCCACCGGAAAGCTCTTCATGCAAGCCAGCCATGTCAACGGCTTTCACTTCGGTGGATAATCCCACCTGTTCCATCACCTGCGCCAGCCCTACATGCAGCCAGCCTTTTTCAATCATTGCCTGCCCGGGGCGTTTCTCGGTCAGATAAGCATTCAGCGCCAACCCCCGTTCAATCCACACCTGCAGCGGCAGGCAAGCTCCGCCGAACGCTTCCACACACATTTTAACGCACACCATACCGCAGGAACGTGCCGCCCAATAGACATATTCATGCGGGTTGGCAGCGCCTGTTTTCTGCCAGAACGGGTCCTCGAGCAATGACTTGCCTTTATCAAGGTAGTCAGCCACGTTTGCCTGATCGGCGATCTGGCAATAATACGGCACAGTTTGTGTGAAATGGACTGTTTTATGGAGTACTTGCGGATGGCTAACTACTGGGTTCATCAAGTTCCTATGATAAACGAACAACCTTACCCTGACCAGCACGAATTCTCTACATCCCGATGACATCTGGCTCATGAAAATTGAGCAAAGAAGGTGAAAGCTAAGTAATTTCGCTATATAATTGATGTTTGTGTACACTGTTAATCGGACAGAATAATCTTTGCAGGAAGCAGGCTGGAGCATGAAACGTAACAAACTATTTGACAAAGTGGAGTGGTGGTTGGTGGCCTTTGTCTTCCTGCTGGGCGCTTCCATCGCTTTACGCAGCCAAACCGCCCTGATCCGCTTCTTTTCGATAGATGATGCCTATTATTATTTCCAGACAGCGCGCAACTTTGTCAATGGCAACGGCATCAGTTTTGACGGCATCGCCCGTGCCAATGGTTACCATCCACTGTGGATGCTGGTGTGTTTTCCAGTGTTTGCGTTAGCCAATCTCAATATCTGGCTGCCGCTGCGCATCCTGGTGGTGATACAGTCCGCCCTGCATGCTTCCAGTGGGTTGTTTCTGTTCAAAACCTTGCGATTGCATCCCTCCAAACCGGTCAGCCTGGTGCTGCTGTCGCTCTGGTTGTTTGGTGTCAACATCTACCGCGTGAGTGGTATGATGGGCTTAGAAACAGGCATTAACGCATTCTTCATGACCCTGCTTCTCTATGCTGCCGCACGCTACGAGCAAGGGGAACCGCTCAAGTTGGGCAGGCTCTCAGGGCTGTGGCTGGTGGGCATCCTGGCGGCCTTAACCCTGCTGAGCCGCCTTGACAACATCTTTTTGGTGGGATTCTTGGGTATCTGGCTTGCGCTCAAGCGTTCTTCTCTGGATCGGTGGTTGGTGATTGTA
Source organism: Chloroflexota bacterium (assembly GCA_011053085.1). Lineage (GTDB taxonomy): Bacteria > Chloroflexota > Anaerolineae > Anaerolineales > Anaerolineaceae > SpSt-1165. Next base: position 930 of record DSBE01000393.1, on the reverse strand, counting down.
GATATTCTGCTCTCTTCAGGGTTGGTGGTTTTCGCTCATCTATTCCTTTTCCGCTTTGGTGACACCTATTTCAACCTGGTGCCAGCCATGAAATTTATGGTGGTTTTAGCAGCCCTTACCCATCCCTTAGCCCTGTTAATGATGGGCGCCAGCAACCGGGATTGGTTCAAGAACAGCAAATCCTGGTGGACGTTGTTGAAATGGTCAGTAGGTTCTCTCGTTGCTTCCATTATCATGTATGTAGGAATCGTATTACGGTTGCCAAATGGTGGCTATTCACGCGCAACAATATTGCTGCATGGACTGTTATTCATTGTCACCGCCCTCGGTTTGCGTAGCATCCTCTACCTTACTCAACGACCCATCGCAGAGTTAAATCCCGAAGCAAAGAAGCCCATTTTCTTGGCAAACTTCTCCTGGCAGCCGTTGATAAAAGATACCCTGGCTTTTTTTGTCCCACCAGCGGGCAGCCTCGGAGCCTTCCTACTCTTCAACCGCATCTACTTCAGCGCGATGATGCCGCTCAGTGGAAAGATCAAAGAATGGTGGAGCAGCCTGGATACCGTTTACGGCAGGCGACCAGGCAGTTATCTGACATTTTTCGGTTTACATCGCAACGGACCCTGGCGTTTCTTCACTGACCCACTGCATGACCTGTCTGATTGGCTCAACAGCTATCTTCATCTGGCGCCGAACCTGTTGTTTTATACATTTCTGTTCCTGCTGGGTATTACAGTCGCAGCGATTTTGTTGCACAATAAAACCTCCCGCCATCACCTCACTCAATTCGCGATTCTACCCCTTTCTGTCGGGATCCTGTTTCACACCGGCTATTATATGATGACCGGCTACGTCGGCTACCGCGAATGGTACTGGCTGTCACAAACCTTGCTTGGGTTGATCATCCTGGGATTGTTGCTGGCTGCTCTC
>DSBE01000294.1 GCA_011053085.1 Chloroflexota bacterium | reverse complement strand
TGCCATGAAAAACATTACTATGTCAACGAAACCATCTGACACTGTGCAGATATTTCTCGATTCGGGGGAAATTATCGTAGGTCCACGAGGTGCTTCGATAGAAATATTCCTGAAAAACTCCTCCTTATGGAGTGAAGAAGACCCAATTGTTGGGGCGGTTATCAATGACCGTCTGAGGGAATTGACTTTTTCTATCGAATTGGAAGCAAATGTGCGACCAGTGCATATGTCAGATTCTGACGGAGCCTTAATTTACCGGCGTTCGTTGACCTTTTTGATGGCGGCTGCTTTTGAAGCACTCTATCCAGATGATCATCTGGTGATTGATCATTCGGTGGTTTCAGGCGGCTACTATTGCCGGGTGCAGAATCGTGAAGATATCACCGAGGATGAAGTTCGCTTGTTGGAGGAGAAGATGCAGGCTTATGTCGCGGCCGACCTGCCCTTTGAGAAACGGCAGGTGCCGTTGGCGGAAGCGATTGCCCATTTTGAGAGCCGCGGTCAAAGTGAGAAGGTACGGTTATTAAACTATCGGCAGAAGTCCCACCTGATCCTGTATAAGATGGCTGACCATCAGGATTATCACCACGGCTATATGCTGCCCTCCAGTGGATACCTGCAGACTTTTGGCTTGGTGAAGGTTAGAAATGGGTTCATTCTGCGTTATTCGCACCGCAGTTCTCCGATTCGTTTACAGGAAATGACCACTTCACTTGTTTTGTTAGACACCTTTGTACAATACCGCCAATGGCTGACTCGTGTGAAAGTTGAGGATGTTGGCGCTTTGAATACCGCCATCGTCAACAAACGCATCCGTGAACTGGTGTTGGTGGCAGAGGCATTGCATGAACAGCGCATTGCTTCGATTGCGCAACGAATCGTGGAAAATAAAGATAAAATTGACCTGGTGTTGATCGCGGGGCCTTCCAGTTCGGGAAAAACAACCACTTCCAAGCGTTTGACCGTGCAGATGATCGCGCAAGGTCTGACACCCTACACCATGGAATTGGACAACTACTTCGTTAACCGTGCAGATACACCTGTCGATGATAACGGCGAGTATGATTTTGAGTCATTGTATGCCGTGGACATCCCGCGTCTGAATGAGGATTTACAGAAAATGGTCAGGGGTGAGCGCGTGCAACTGCCCAAGTATAATTTCTTGACGGGACAGAGCGAAGATGGCGAGATCGTTCAGCTTCGTGAAGGGCAGGTCATCATCATGGAGGGCATTCATGGACTTAATCCCATGCTGTTGCCCGGGTTTTCCGCCGAAAAAGCTTTTCGTATCTATGTCAGCTGCCTGACGCAACTAAACCTCGATCGCTACAACCGCATCTCCACCACCGACACACGTTTGATTCGGCGCATCGTGCGTGATGCGCGTGAACGCGGTTATAGCGCTACCGATACTATTCGCCGCTGGGATTTGGTGCGTAAGGGCGAGAAAAAACATATCTTCCCTTACCAGGATAATGCGGATGAGATGTTAAACAGCGCTCTTGTATATGAGCTGTCTGCTGTAAAAAACCTGGCGGAGCCATTGCTCCGCCAGGTCAGCACAAAGTCAGTTGAATATATTGAAGCGAACCGTCTGTTAAGTATGTTGGAATGGTTCCTACCGTTGGATAGTGCCATGATTCCCGATAATTCTATCCTGCGGGAGTTCATCGGCGGTTCCATCTTGCACAACTTCGACCCGCGTCATTTGTAATCGAGTTAGACGACTGCAGATATCTGCACCAGATACTTTTCGTAGGAACGAAGCAAGCGCTGGATGCCTTCAACAATTTTATCGGGGTTGGCGTTTGAAAAATTCAAACGCATGGCGTTTTTGGCTTTCACTTCGCCGGGGTAAAACTGTTCACCAGGGACAAACGCCACTTTTTCCGCTATGGCGTATTCGAGCAATGCGGTTGTGTCGACATCCTCTGGGAAGAATGCCCAAATGAACAATCCGCCGTAGGGATGGGTCCAGGTGATGCCTTTGGGCATGTATTCTTCGAGAGCTTCGAGCATGATATCGCGGCGATGTTTGTATACGGCTCGGATTTCCCTCACATGCTCGTCGATAAATCCGCCTTTGATGGTCTCATACACGACCACCTGGTTGAAGGTGGCGGTGTGAAGGTCGGCTCCCTGCTTGCTCAGGTTAATTTTGCCAATTACGCTCAGCGGGGCGATCACATAGGCGATGCGCATACCCGGCGCCAACACTTTCGAAAAAGTTCCCAGGTACATAATATCGCCGCAATATTCGCCGAAACAGCTGCGGTACTCGCTGTCTAATTTCAAGAAAGATTTGGTTGGTTCTACATCAAAGCAGAGCTGTCCGTAAGGGTCATCTTCAATGATCGGGAAACCATGTTTGTCGGCGATGCGGATAATTTTTTCGCGTCTTTCCAATGAGATGCTGACACCGGTAGGATTGTGGAAGTTAGGTTGGAGATAGGCGAATTTTGCGCCTTGCTGGATGTTTTTCTCGAATTCTTCTGGAATGATGCCGTCATTGTCAATTAAGGTTGGCAGATATTGTACGCCATAGGCATTCCAGGCCTGCAGCGCGCCAAGGTAGGTGGGTGATTCGACCAAAATCTTATCACCTTCGTTGATGTAGGAGCGGCCAACCAGGTCGAGTGCCTGCTGGGCACCGCTGGTGATGATGATATTATCAGGCGAAACCTTCAAGCCAAGATGATTGTGCTCAGCAATGTATTCGCGCAGGGGCGTGTAACCGCCGGTGGTGCCATATTGCAGAGCGACTGCGCATTTTTCTTGCAAGACTTTGGTGCAGGCGGCATTGAATTCGTTGTGCGGGAAGATCTCCGGTGCTGGCAATCCACCGGCAAATGAGATCACATCCGGCATTTCGGTCAGTTTTAGCAGACCTCTTATCGTAGAAGCCTTAATATTATTCATTCGGTTAGCTGTTCGCGAATCCCATCTTGAGTCCATACATTTCTCCTTCGATTGATGAATTGATTTGTATGCAACGCTATTACGATTGTACCAATAAAGAATGACCAGGAGGGGTAATCCTCCTGGTCATCAGTAATGCATCATTTTGGCCGGCCAAACACCATGTAGCGGCTTAGAATGACCGCTGGTGAGGGGAGGATGACCTGGTCTCCGGTCGTCAGCTCAGCTGGAGCTTTGCTGATGTTTTGGGGTGATCCCTGATAAATGTAGATGGTGCTGTCTTTTTTAGTAAATTTGCTGTCGATCACTGCCTGGCCTGTGAAATACCCGTCCGTAGCCACGGCACAGGAAGTCACCTGGCCGATCACTTTGCCGCGTTCGTTCATCACCGGGTCGCCCAAATGGGCTTTGCGGGTGCGCTGTTCGACGAACC
>DSBE01000331.1 GCA_011053085.1 Chloroflexota bacterium | reverse complement strand
CGAGATTGCCCGTAAGTTCGATGAGATCGTGGCCTTTTCGGAGATCGAGAAATTCCTGGATACACCGGTGAAACGCTACTCCAGCGGGATGTATGTGCGGCTGGCCTTCGCGGTGGCGGCGCATCTGGAGCCGGAGATTCTGCTGGTGGATGAGGTGCTCGCGGTGGGGGATGCGGGGTTTCAGAAGAAATGTTTGGGGAAAATGGGCGATGTGGCGCAGGAAGGGCGGACGGTATTGTTTGTGAGCCATAATATGATCGCTCTCCGCAGCCTTTGCCAACGCGCTGTGTGGTTAAATGAAGGGGGATTGGTTGAGGACGGGCCCGCTCAGGACGTTGTGGCGAATTATCTAAAGCTGCAGGCTACGAAATTGCATGAACAGGTGTGGGCCGATCCAGCAAGTGCGCCTGGTGATGGGCATGCGCGCATCCATCGCGCGTGGATCGAATCTGGAGGTGAGACTGACGTTGTTGTGCGGGAAACCCCAATTTCTATTGGGGTGGAATATTGGCAACTTGATCCCGATTCGCAGATCCACATTACATTGCACTTTTATGTTGAACAACAGATTGTAGCTTTCACTACATCGTCTTCTCAAGGCGAAGACTGGCAAAGTATTTCGCGAAGTCAAGGGCTTCTTCGTAGTGTGTGTGAAATTCCCGGACATTTCTTCAATATCGGTCTGCACCGCGTCAATGTGTTGATTATCAAAGACCGGAGCAAAATGGTCTATAAGCTTGAAGATGCGCTTGCATTTGATGTGGTTGAAACAGCAGCGCGTGCAGCCTGGTATGGCAAGGAGCCGGGCATTGTAAGACCCAAACTGCCCTGGACGACAGAATATCTTAGGGGAATCGAGCGTGATAGCGCTATTCCCACTAATGAGGAATTGAGGAGTGTAGCAGGTCTATGAGCAACACATTCGAGAAACCGATTCTCGTCACTTCACCCCATTTGCCGCCCCTGGAAGAGTTCCAGGAGTACCTGCAGGACATCTGGGAAAGCAAATGGCTGACCAACAATGGCAAATACCATCGCGCATTGGAGCAGGCTTTGTGTGAGTATCTGGGGGTCAAATACATTTCTCTGTTCTCCAATGGCACCTTAGCCCTGTTGACGGCATTGCAGATGTTGCGAATCACGGGAGAGGTGATCACGACCCCCTTCAGTTTTGTCGCGACCACCCATGCTTTGTGGTGGAACAACATCAAGCCTGTTTTTGTGGATATTGAGGATCAGACCTTCAATCTTGACCCCAGTAAGATCGAAGCTGCAATTACGCCCAAGACCACTGCGCTGATGCCCGTGCATGTTTACGGCAACCCCTGTGCTGTGCAACAACTTCAAGAGATCGCAGATACTTATGGTTTGAAGATCATCTATGATGCCTGCCACACCTTTGGCGTCACGATTAACGGGATACCTGTGCTGAATTTCGGCGACCTCTCAGTGATGAGCTTTCATGCGACCAAGGTCTATAATACTTTTGAAGGTGGCGCCATCGTATGTCACGATGCGGCGACCAAGAAACGCATTGATTATCTGAAGAATTTCGGCTTTGCCGGTGAGACCAAAGTGGTGGCGCCGGGAATCAACGCCAAAATGAATGAAGTGCAGGCGGCGATGGGGCTGCTGCAGTTGAAGTATGTAGATCAGGCTATCGAAAAGCGCAAGGCCATCGCTGCGGCATACCGGGAGGGATTGCGCCAGGTTGCAGGGATCAGGGTGTTGGACGATATGCCAGGGGTAAAACATTGTTATGCCTATTTCCCCATCCTGGTTGACAAGGTAGTGTATGGCATGAGTCGCGATGCGCTGTATGAAGAACTAAAGCGGCACAATGTCTTTGGACGGCGTTACTTCTATCCGCTGATCAGTCAATTCCCCACTTATAGTGCTTTGGAATCAGCTCGCCCAGGCAAGTTGCCGGTGGCTGAAAAGGTGACGGAAGAGGTCCTTTGCCTTCCAATATATCCGGATTTGGATATGCGAGCGGTAACACAGATTGTCGAACTAGTTAAAAATGGTGATGCTTAGCGAGACCCGCCGGAATTGGAGATTATTAAAATGATTGGTAGCAAATATAGCGTTGCTGTCTTAGGTGCAGGGAATGGAGGGCAGGCCATTGCTGGCTTGTTAGCTAGTCAGGGACATTCGATCAGATTATGGAACCGTTCGCCAGACAGACTGAATCCAATCAAGGCCAAAGGTTATATTGACCTCACGGGCATTTTCTCGGTGAGGGGGAAAATAGATCTAATCACTGAATGTCTTGAAGAATGTGTGCAGGATGTTGATATTATTATGGTAGCTACAACCGCTGATGCCCATCGCGAGTTGGCGCAGGCGCTCTGCCCATTTCTCCAAGAGGGACAGATAATAGTGTTGAATCCCGGTCGTACCGGCGGGGCATTAGAAGTCAGGCATGTATTCAACCAGTATGCTTTGTCTCAAAATATTTATGTCGCGGAGGCACAGAGTCTGGTTTTTGCTTGCCGGATAGAAGGTCCGGCAACGGTGCGAGTCATTGGCATCAAGGACTATGTACCTGTCGCAGCATTGCCATGTAGAGACACTGAATATGTGTTGTCATGTATTCGGCAGTTGTTTCCTTGCTTTGTTTCTTCACCCCATGTATTGTATACAAGCTTCGAAAATATAGGGGCGATCTTTCATCCGACCGTTATTTTGTTCAACGCAGCTGCTATCGAACGCAGTGAGGAGTTCCTCTTTTATCAAGATATGACGCCCTCTATTGCAGAGTTTCTTGTGCAACTAGATCAAGAACGTCTATTACTGGGCAGAAGTTATGGCATACAGCTCCTATCCATATTCGATTGGCTCGCCAAAGCTTATCCAGACTGTAAAGGTGAGACGCTTGTTGAAAGAATGCGTACCAATCCGGCTTATGCGCAGATCAAGGCCCCCACACAACTCCAATCGCGGTTATTTCTCGAGGATGTCCCAACAGGGCTTGTACCTTTTGTGGATTTTGGAGAAGCTGCTGGACTAATGATGCCATTGACACGCTCGATTGTGAATGTTAGTGGATCTCTTTTGAACCGTGAATTTTGGAAATATGGTCGAACATTAGAAAGACTTGGTTTAGCAAACAAGGATCCAAAAGACATTCTTGAATATGTGCAGAAATAGATCTTTTGATTATGAAATAGATCACCGGAGAAATCACATGATTGATGGGAAAAAAGTGCTACTTGTAATGGGCGGATTTGCACAGGTACTGGATATTGTAGAAAATGCAAGGAAAAGGGGTATTTATGTAATTGTCACTGATTATCTTGAAAACTCTCCAGCGAAAGCGATCGCTGATGAGAGTTATATGGTCAGCATTACTG
>DSBE01000134.1 GCA_011053085.1 Chloroflexota bacterium | reverse complement strand
GGTTGCGAAGCGATCATCATCAGGCGGCTGCATTCGGGCATAGTGCTGAAAGCGCATCGGCACGCCTTCGATGGTTTCATCAATCTGCCATAAGCAGCGGGTTTGAATGGCTTGAATCTGGTCAGCGCGCAGCTGTTTTCGTGTCCATGCCTGATGGGAGAGCTCCTCGCCGTCAATATCGGTGCGGCTGCGCACATCGCCGTTCATGTAACACTCATGATTGCCGCGCAGCAGCTCCCAATCGGCATGCGCCATAATCAGATCCACCACTTCAGCAGGATGCGGTCCCATATCGACCATATCGCCCAGGAAAATCACCCGGTCGGGTGCTTCATCCGCGACAGCCTGCTCGATAGCTTGCATGGCGGGTAGATTGGCGTGAATGTCGCTGAAAAGAAACAGGCGGGTGGTCATGTCCGTTATTATAGCGGATGTTGGCAAGCGGTGGAGGAATCAGGCAACGCGGACGGCCTTTTTTTACACCGCCAAGTGAGGGACGGTGATGATTAATACATTTTGCTCTCTTTTTTGTACAATAGAAGCATACTTATTCTCGCAAGAGCATTCTCTGGTAGATCAAAGGACGAAAACATGAAGAAACTCTCTTTTGCTTTGTTGATGATACTGGCAGCGGCCCTGCTGCTGAGCGGTTGCGGCATCAGCGGCGGTGCGTCGCCCGACCCTGCCGAATCGCTGCCGGCGCCGGTGCTGCTTGAGCCCAAAAATGGTGCGCTGGCGATCGCTGACGACTTGAATTTTGAATGGTATGCCATCGCTGGCGTCACCCGCTACACGCTCGAGATTAAAGACCGTGCTGATGACAGCGTGGCTGCCAAAGTCAACTACACCGCTGCCAATCGCTGTGAAATTGTCAGTTGCAAGGTGCCAGCACCAGTGGGTCTGGCGCCCGGTGAATACAAGTGGCATGTGGTCGCCTGGGTGGGCGACATCCGCGGCCAATGGAGCAAATACGCCAATCTGACGGTTGAATGAGATTTTCGCGGATGTCGTCCCGACCAAGAACCAGCAAAGCTGATTTGCGTGGAGGGACCGAAACCCCATGACATTATCAGAGCAACCGGCAAATTGAGATGCGCAATCATTTCGGTTCCTCCACTCGCTGCGGTCGACCGGAAGGATAGAACCTATCACCTCTCCTTCACCATCCGGTATAATCAAGCCAGTTCCATATAACCATTTGAGGAGAACCCCATGGAAAAACTGCGCGTCGGTTTCTTGCCCACCTATCGGTTTCAATACACAGACTGGTGCCGCCAGGTGCGCGCCAGTGGGTTGTCTGTGCTGCGTTCTTTTGAACAGATCGAGGTGATCGCCCCGCCCGCGCCGGACGAAGGCGACCCTCTGCCCGGCATCCCGCAAGGCGCGCTCAACACCATCGCCCAGGCGGAAACCCTCAGCGATTACTTCATCGCCCACAAAGTACAGGCGGTGGTGGTCTGCCCGCTTGATTTTGGCGATGAACGCACGGTCAGCAAGCTGGCGGAACGTGTGCGCGTGCCGCTGATGCTGTATGCCACCAAGGAACCGCCCGCCCATGATGATATCACCCTCAGCCGCGTGTCAGACTCTTACTGCGGGACGCTCTCCATCGCTGCCGGGCTCAAACGCCGCCAGATTCCTTTCTATTTCGGCGGCATTTTCTTGCATGAGGAAGATGCCTTCCGCTCTGTGCTCGAGATCTTCCTGCGGGCTGCCTCGGTGGTGCGCGCCCTGCAGGGGGCACAGATCGGGCAGATCGGCCAGCGTCCAGCTTATTTCGAGACGGTCGCCTATGACGAGGTTGCCATGGCAGCTAAATTCGGCATGAACGTCATCCATCAAGACCTGGCGACCATTCTCAGCACTGCCCAGTCACTGGACGCTGATGATCCCGCTCTGCAGACGAATGTGCAGGCGCTGCGTGCTTCTATGGATGAGATCACCATCAGCAATGAGCAGGTGTTGACGCTGGCACGGCTGGAAACCGCTATCAAAGCCTTTGGCGCACAGAACAACCTGCGTGCGCTGGGCATCAACTGCTGGCCGCAGTTCACAGCACAGACCGGTGTTTCGGCATGTGCCTTGTTCGGGCGCCTGACCGAGAGCGGGCTGCCCACCGGCTGTGAGACGGATGTGATGGGCGCGCTGGCGATGCTGGCGCAGTATGCAGGCGTGTTCGGGAAATTCCCGCCGCACTTCATTGACTGGACCATCCAGCACCGCGAACACGATGACCGCTTTTTGGCATGGCATTGCGGCAACGCGCCTGCCAGCCTTGCCAGCCCGGCTTCTACCCGTGCGCTGCGCTCGCGTAACGATATGCTGGGGGCGCTGCCGCCCAACCCGGCTGACAACCAGGCGGGCCTGGCGCAATTCCAATTGATGCCCGGGGTGGTGACCATGAACCGGCTGGTGGAATACAATGGTCAGTGGAAAATGCTGGTCACGCGCGGTGAGATCGTGCCCAGCGATGATGTGCTGGCCGGCACCTGGGCGTGGGTGCGAGTCAAAGATCACCAGCGGCTCTATCGCGTTCTGGCAGAGGAGGGCTTCATGCACCATGCCTCGCTGATCCATGCCGATCTGGCAGAGGTCATGCGCCTGGCTTGTCAATTTATGGACATTGAGGTAGTAGAAGTGTAGGCGGTTTTCACCGCCCACACTCAATTTAAGCAGTTATTCCGCTGTTTGTATGGACACCAATTCGGTCACACTGCTGCCCAGTTCGGCTTCCGTCAGCGAGCGCAGCAGTCCAACGCCTTTGGCATACCAGGAGGTAAAGGTGAAGGTGGTGGGAATGGTGATCGTATTTCCTTCAACCTCAGCTGTAACTTCCAGCTCAACCCGGCTTTCCAAACGTACGGCATCTTCGAAGATGCCTGCTGGCACTTCGACCGTTTCGAATCCCATCACCTCAGTGTTTTGCTTAAACACAGTGGTGCTGAAATAGGTACCCACGTCTTCGATGGTGGTCAGCATGGTGACCACATACTCAAGATCCCAGGACGATCCAACCACGAACTGTTCAGGCTGTGGAAAGGTGATCCCGCTTACTTCGATCGTTTCGTAATCAATATTGATGGATTCGTAGGCATCACCAAACTGAAAGGCGGGAAAATCTACCTGCAGCAGGCCTTCTTCGGTGCAGGTCCATTCGCTTTCAATCAAAACCAGTTCGTCTGCCCCGGGATGATTATAATAACGGTGCAGGGTAGTGAATTGATCGCTATCAATATCAGTGTAGGAAATTTCGAAGATTTCAGCAGCTTCCACGTTGGTACCTTCGTAGGATCGGTACTGCCATTCCTGCCCCTCGATGACGGGAAAATAGGGGTGAACGCAAAAGCCTTCGATCTGGTTTGTTTCTTCATTGGTTATTGGATCAATGATTGC
>DSBE01000005.1 GCA_011053085.1 Chloroflexota bacterium | reverse complement strand
GCTTTGATCTGGCTTTTTTGCGCAACTTTGGAGTTGCTGAAAATAACATCGCAGTAGATACCTATGAATTTGCCTCTATACTGCTCCCTACTGCCAGCCGATACAATCTTGGGGCGCTCTGTCAGCAGTTGGAAGTCCCGTTGGATGAGGCTCACCGAGCCTTAGAAGACGCGCGAGCAACCGGCTTTTTGTTTTTTAACCTGTTTGAACGCGCAGACCAGCTGCCCACCAACCTTGTGGCAGCCCTCGTACGTCTCAGCGAACCTTTTGATTGGGGCGCTTATTGGCCCCTCCAGCAGATCTTGAAACAACGTGTCCGCCAGACCTTTGTCGACAATGTTGGCAATCTCCAATATGGCCCAGTGTTCCACGATGACGGCAACATATTCCTGCCGCCTTTAGAACCTGTTGACGAGAAAAAATCGTTGAATCTTGACGAAGTCCTCAGTGTACTTGAGTACGGTGGTCCTTTTTCACAATATTTCCCCAATTACGAATTCCGCGCCGAACAGCAGCGCATGTTGGAAGTTGTAACCCTCGCTTTATCAAACAGTCAGCATTTGATGGTTGAAGCCGGCACAGGCACCGGCAAATCCTTTGCCTACTTGATTCCGGCCGCTTTTTGGGCTTTACAGAACAAGGAGCGCGTGGTTATCTCTACCAACACCATCAACCTGCAGGATCAATTAATTAATAAAGACATTCCTGATCTCTGCAAAGCCCTGGACCTCGATTTGCGCGCGGTTGTGCTCAAAGGACGGTCGAATTATCTATGTCCACGTCGTTTGGAACTGATGGGAAAATCACGCCCTCCTGCCAACGTGACCGAAATGCGCGTGTTCGCCAAGATCATGATCTGGTTGTTGCAAAACGGAAAAGGCGATCGTAATGATATAAATCTGCATGGCCCTACGGAAAGAACTGTTTGGTCACAGTTATCTGCTGACTTTGAAGGTTGTGACTTTGATGATTGCCCGCGCATACTTGCCAATGGTTCCTGCCCCTATTACCAGGCACATCAAACCTCTCAATCTGCCCACATCCTTGTGATCAACCATGCATTGCTGCTGGCAGACATTGCCACCGGCAACCGTGTATTGCCCCATTTCGATTACCTGATTGCAGATGAGGCGCACCACATCGAAGATGCCTCAACCAACGCGTTGAGTTTCTCGGTATCAGAAGTTGATATCCGCATCTATCTGCGCGAATTGGGCAGCAAAAGAAGCGGTATTTTGCACCGTGTGCTTAACACAACCGTTCCCCTTGTTTCACCACAGCAGTACGCTACGATAGATAATCTCATCCAACGCTGCACCGACCTGGCATTTCGCCTGGAGAATGATTTCAAGAACTTGTTCATTTCCTTCGAAGAATTCCTGATCGAGGTCCGTGATGGGCGGCCAGTCGGAAATTATGTACAGCAGGTACGCATCATTCCGGCCACACGCACCCAGCCTTCCTGGACCGAAATCGAGATCATCTGGGACCAGACATCCGACACCCTGAATCTGCTGTTGAATTTATTGCAGCAACTCCACAAAGAAGTCAGTTCGATACGCAAACATTACCAGCAAGAGATGGAAGAAATCTTCACCAGTCTCGGATTTATCATCACTTCACTGTCTGAGATCTTTCAGAATGTTTCGCAGATCATTCTTGAATCACAGATGGACCAGATTTATTGGGTTGAGAACAACCCCCAATCACGCAGCAATCTCAGCCTCCATTTAGCCCCTCTGCATGTGGGACCATTGATGCAAGAGCATATCTGGCACAAAAAAGAGTCTGTCATACTGACCTCTGCCACGTTGACCGCTAACGAAGATTTCGATTACATCCGCAATCGTTTGTTTGCCGATGAAGCTGACGCGCTCGTGTTGGGCTCGCCATTTGATTACGAAAATGCTGCCCTGCTTTACATCGTCAACGACATCCCTGAACCCCAGAACAACAACCAGTACCTGCGCGCGATTGCCACTGCCATAGTCACCACCGCGGCATCCATCGGGGGTAATATTCTCGTTTTATTCACCTCCTACGCCGCCCTGCGTGCCGTCTCTGACAACATCACCCCCATATTGAACAAGCACAATGTCCAGGTCTTTACCCAGGGACAGGGCGCATCCCCCAACTCCCTGGTGGAGTCGTTCAGATCTACCGAGCGCAGCGTTCTTTTGGGGACGCGCTCTTTTTGGGAAGGGGTAGATATCCCCGGTGCAGATTTATCCTGTGTCATGATCACCAAGTTGCCGTTTGACGTGCCATCAGACCCCATCATCGCCGCCCGTTCAGAAACCTACGAATCCCCTTTTGGCGAATACAGCCTGCCTGAAGCCATCCTGAAATTCCGTCAGGGTTTTGGCAGACTAATCAGAACACAAACAGATCGCGGCATCGTCGTCGTCTTAGATCGCAGAGTGCTGACCAAGCAATATGGCAGAGCCTTCATTGATTCGTTACCGTCCTGCAAAAAAACTGTGTCTTCGCTGGCAGATCTGCCCGCCATTGCTGCTCGTTGGCTGAACTTGTGACCGCACTTATCACAGTAAGAAATTTGAAGTAAAATTGTCCTATGGAGATTCAAATAGCGATCGCCAAAACCAACAAGATCGGTTCAGACATCAGTGGTGATACCCTGGAGGTTGTTGAACGGCCCATGGGTGGATATTCCATTGTACTCTGCGATGGGCAAACCACCGGCACCGCTGCCAAATCCCTTTCCAGCTTAGTGGTGAGGAAAGTAATCGCCCTGATTGCGGAAGGTGTCCGCGACAGTGCTGCCGCTCGTGCGGCTTCTGACCACGTCTTTTCGCTGTACAGTGGCAAAAACAGCGCTTATCTGGACATCTTGTCGGCAGATTTGCAGTCAAATACTCTGGTTATCTGCCGCAACAATCCCACCGCCCTCTATATCACCCGCGAGAATAACGTCACCGAAGCGATGAGTGGGTCAAGTGAATCTGTCGGATACCGCTATGGAATCAACCCAATCGTGGCCGAAATCCCCATCGAAACAGGCCTAACCGTTGTTATGTCAACCGATGGTTTTTTAGAGGCTGGAGAAAAATTCGAGCAGCTTATTGATATCCCTGTTTTAATGAGTGCTCTACTCGATTACCAACAACCCACAGCACAGGAAATTGCCGATGCCCTGTTGAAACATGCGATCAATGCTGATCATGATCAGCCCCAGGACGATATGAGTGTAGTAGTCTTGCGCGTTTTGCCTGAAGCCGCAGATAATATTCGCCGCCTGACAGTCAATCTGCCTATCACTATGACCACTGAACCCACTTATCCTGATTTTTAACGTTTACCACAATCAGTTCGTACGAACTGATTGTGGTAAACGTTAAAAATCAGGATAAGTGGGTTCAGTGGTCATAGTGATAG
>DSBE01000231.1 GCA_011053085.1 Chloroflexota bacterium | reverse complement strand
CATCGAAATCCCGCCCACGTCGTTCGGGGATGAAGTGCAGCAGATGGACAATGTCACGATGCTGTTGCGTCTGGCGGTTGACCGTCGCAATCAAAGTAGAAGGCCCATCAACCTGCAAAACCGGATCAGGCATAAGCAGCTTAAACGCATTGAGAAACAATTGTTTCACCCAGCGCGGTGCGTTTTGCTCATATTGCTGAAAGATTGGATGGGCAAAGGTAATCACATTCCCCTTGCGAGCAATGCCTGCTGGACCTGTCTCTCTTGCTGAGTGTGTATGGCGATGGGAACAGAAATGCTCCCAGGTTCGGTTGAAGTATGGAATTCTTGTTTCCGCCAGCACTTTCGCATCAATCGTGGTCATTTTCATCCCACGCAAATACATGACATGCTCCGTGGGCGGCAAACCTTCGCCGATCTCCCCCTGCGGAACGAGAAAATCCGGGGAATAATCAGCCTCCCCTAACAAATCAACGCCTGTCAAACCACCCAACATATACCCGCCATTTGTCGACAAGCCCGATTTGTAAGAACAGACCAGTGCGCCACCCGCAGTCACAAATTTGGCCAATTTCTCAGCCAGAGCATGATCAACCACGATCTCGTCGGGCAGAATCAACAAACGATAAGGACTCAGGTCAGATTGGCTGTCGATAACATCAAATTGTTGTTGCCCTTCTGTCAGCATGCGCAGAGCACCGGCTGTCGACATTGGCGTTCGCTCTTGGGTGAATTCTTCGACCGTGAATACCCCGATATCCACCCGCGCAGTTGCTTCTTCACACCAGGCTTCTTTCTCCGCCACCTCTTCATACACCGAACCGATCAGGTCATAGGTATATTGGCAGATATTTCCATTCGGGTGCAGCTGATCGCCGATAGAACATTTGGCGTTCATCGAAAGCATGCGCATGCACTCAAAGCGCAGCGCTGCCTGATTCTTAAACGAATGGAAGTCACCCCAGGAGGTGTGGAATTTCCCTGTCATCCCCAGACATTCCTTGCCAAGCGTTCTGGCGTAAGCCATTGCCACGGGAAAATGCATATAGCCCCAGCCTCCGCTTGGCAATGACTCCAGTTCAAAATGGGAGTAGGCAGAGGCGGGCTTGCTCTCCACCGGCCCGATATTACCGGCATTGTAAAAGATGGTGCAGTCCTGGTTGAACTGTCGCACAAACGCACTCATATCCCGCTTAAAATCATTCACCACCTGATGGGCATAGACCATACGGTCTGCATGATCCGCAGGATTCAATCCCAACTGGCGCATGCCTTCAATTGACCACTGCGAACAATCTTCCCGAACATCCACAATATCGAAGAAAATGCCATCCACCGGCATACTTTCCAGTACTTCCTGCGTTTGGGCTTTGAGGAAATCTAAATATGGACTGTTGACCAACAACTGACGGTAAAAACCCGCTTCGAATGGTCCGGTGGCTTTGATGCGCCCGTTTTCGTCTACCGCCAGCCACTCAGGGTGTTGTTTGGCAGTGAATTCGTCCCATTGCACGGTGATATAGATCGGGACGCGGATGCCACGTTTGTGACATGCTTCAATTTGTTCGATCAGCAGATTCTTACGCGTTAGATGCGGGTGAACCCTTTCAGGAAACAATTTGGAATCATAGTAAAGGTAGCCGTGATGGCAGCGTGCAAAACAGGTGATTGAATTGACGTGGGCATTCTGAAGGGTCTGCGCAAACTCTTCTGGGTCAAATTCTGCCCCAATCCCTGGAATCAATCCACTGGTATGAAAATCCAGGTGAACCTGACGAAATGGCATCGACATAATAACCTCCTCTATTAACCTTCACTCTCGACCAAAACACTTACACGCTGTGCCGGTGAGTTCACAATAACCAACTCATCATTGACCGGATACACATTTCCACCGACACAATCAACCAGATTGGACGCACCTAAGAAGCCGGGCGCAAATTGCAGGGTAACAGTGTCTGCTTCTTTTGGGTAGAAGACAAACACCACCTTTTTCCCCTGGCTTTCTCCGCTTTTGATATACACAAAAGAATCAGACCTCACTGTTTCACCCGTTGCCCAGACCTCCGCCCCACATCCGCTGGCATCACAGATCGCCGCAATGAAATCTTCAAAACCGGCGTACCAATCCTGGAAATAGGCTTCCCCCAGATAACTGCCAACCAGAATCACCTTGCCTGCTTTCACCGGCATCTGTGAAATGATCGCGCCTTCGCTGTGCTCGCACAGCACCTCCCCGCTGGTATTTTCCCAGGGGGTCAGCCATTGTGTCAGGTGAAGGGGGAAGGTTTGTCCTTCATAATGGGCTTGGACTTGTTGCTCTATCAGGTTGCGTCTGCCGATCTCTTTGATGCCTGTCAATTTGGCGGTGAACCGCTCTTCCGGGTAGCGATAGATCCCAATTGGGTTAAAAGCGCCGCACTCTGATTCACACACCAGCGTTCCACCACCCTCAACGAACGCAGATAGCGCAGCCTCAATCCTGGGGGTAGCCACCAGCATACGCGGGAGGAACAGAACCTTGATCTCACTTAATTCCTCCAGGTGCTCTTCTTCAATCACCCGGTACGGAATGGATTTGCGCACCAACGCCCGGCAATAACCCAACAGTGCTTGCTTGGCTTTGTCGGCGGTCTCTTCCTGTGACCAGTGCAGGTAGTAGCTCTGCGGACTGAAGAGAACTCCCACCTTGCCTTCATTCATGTGGTAATCAGCCAGCAGATCACTATGTTCTTCGATAGCAGCATGCGTTTGGCGCATGGCATCCAGCCTTTCCTGCGCTAATCCGTCATCGCCCGCCAACCCGAACCCGCCCGATTCCCGTCCGAAGATCTCGTTGCGCCAACACCAGAACAGGATCGTATCCGCACCGGAAGCAATACCGTTCCAGATCCAGCGTTGCTGCGAAGCGGCATCTACCGGATCATACAGGTTAAAGCCAGTCGCTGAGCGCCCGCCCTGTACCTCGCTCAACCACAGATGTTTGCCAGCGGCCGCAGCTGCTGAGCGCACCATATCAATGCGGTTGCCAAAGGCTGCATCATCAATATTCTCCCAGATGGGAAAACTGGAAGTGCCCACGCCATCAATGGCGTCTGCCATGAACCAGTCATTGCCGCGGTTGATTGCCTGGTTATATACCTGTCGACCACCGCTTAACAATGGTGCGGGCGCTGCGGCATGAACCGTTACAATCTGGTCAGGCACAATCTCTTTGATGGTTCGGTATCGGTCTATAGCATGTTGGTCAGACCGCCAGGTTAAGAAGTGCTGAAACGCCATCATCTCTGTGTAGGGGCGGTCGGGTTGTTTACCCGGCTGCACATCTTCCCAGCTGATGTAACGCCGCTGCCACGCCTGATTCAATCCATCCAGCCCGCCGTATTTCTCGGAAAGCCAGTTTCT
>DSBE01000036.1 GCA_011053085.1 Chloroflexota bacterium | reverse complement strand
CGATCATGCGACAATTGTACCGCTAATTGTTCATGCAGGCATGGTGGAATTAACTTGTGCTATTGGTCGCAGGGGTTGTTCCAATAGTCTGGAACAGCCCCTACAAATTATGAAGGAATTGGGAATCCTTCTGGGTATGTAGATAACGCGGATTTTGCTGTTTGCCCTTTACAATGGTTCGATGGTGAATCCGAAGGTATACACCCCCGGCCCGATCTGGTATTGCGGCAAGGTGGCAGGGCCGCAGGAGGCACCGCCCAGGCCCATCTGGTGCCAGTCGATGTGCACATAGATCTCGTCGCGCGGGTTCAGGTCGATGGTGTGATAGGCTTTGAACAGGTCGTTGGCGTCAAAATGGCTGGCGCTGACTTCCATCAGGGGCAGGCCGCGGAAGCGCAGCCCTCTGCCCTCTGCATCGGTGAAGGTGACCCATCGTACGTCAGTTTTGTTGCCGTTTTCCTGCGGCATGATGTAATTTACGAACTGCTCACGCACCGTCCCCCCGTAGATACCCAGCGGGGTGCCAACCTTGCGATCCCAGTAACTCTCGCCGGGGCCGCGCCCGAACCAGCGCATGCTTTCAAAGCCGGCGGGCAGCACAAAACGCATGCCCAGCCGCGGCAGCGAAGGCAGGTCTTCCGCCACAGTTACCTGCTGCTGAACAGTCAGGGCGCCGTCAGCCAGTAGATACTGCCACTGCCAGTCGAGTTTGCCGCCTGCTGCTGTTTGCCGCACCTTAACCAGATGGCTGCCTTCTGGCAGGGTGAACACTTCGAAAGCATCACATGTCCAGTTAAGTTCATTGTAGCTGGCTTGCAGCCACTGCCCCAGAAACTGGCGCGGGTTCCAGCCGCCCAATGAACGCTTGATGCCGTCATTGTCGGTGGGTGCGCGCCAAATATCGGCGCGGGCAGGCGCTTGCAGGTAATCAACGCCATCCTTGCTCAGCCCGGTCAGGCTGCCGCTGGCGGCATCGAAGATAGCCTGCACACCATGGCTTTCCAGGCTAACAGCGCCGTCATCCGGCAAGAAGGTAAGTTTTTCGGCGCCATCAAGCGAGATCGCCGGGGCTGAACGGGTTTCTTCACGCACCACAGTCTGGTAAAAGCCGCTTTCAAAGCGGGCTGGCGCCCAGGGCTGCTCACTGTTATCGATGAAATGCAGGCTGAGGTGTACCTCGCCCTGTGGGGGCAGCTGCGCCGGGTCATAGGGGATGGTGAGCAGGACATAGTGTTGGGCTGCCACCTCTGGCAGGGGCAATGTGCCGCTTTGCTGCACGTCGCCATCCACCAATACCTCCCAATGCACTTCGTGGTTGTGGATGGGGGCGAAGAATTGCTCGTTGAACAGGCTGATCTGGCCTTTTTCGGCGTCAACGGTTTTACATTGGATGGGCTGGAAGACGTGTTTGCATTCCCACATCTGCGGCTTGATCTCGCGATCAGGGAAGACCAGCCCGTTCAGGCAGAAGTCGAAATCGTTGGGTTCATCGCCGAAATCGCCGCCATACGCCCAGTAATCTTCGTGTTCACTGCTGACTTTGATCAAACCCTGATCCACCCAGTCCCAGATGAAACCGCCCTGCAGCAGTTTATGCGCTCGGATGGCTTCCCAGTATTCTTTGAGGTTGCCGAGACTGTTACCCATGGCATGCGCGTATTCGCACATGATCAAGGGGCGGTCAGAGCGTTCGTCCCGGGCATACGCCACGATGGCATCAATGGTCGGGTACATGGGGCTGACGATGAGGGTGGCGTCGTAGGCGCCGTGCCAGCCGAACCCGCCGCAGTGCGGGTTGGTGGCTTGCTCCGAATGAATCGGGCGGGTGGGGTCGAGCCGCCGCATGATGCCGGTCATGGCGTCATGATTGGGGCCATAACCGCTCTCGTTGCCCACCGACCAGATCACGATGCTGGGGTGGTTCTTGTGGGCTGCCACCATGCGCACACCGCGTTCCACATAGGCATGCGTCCATTGCGGGTCATAACTGAGATGGTGGTAGGCATGCGTTTCGAGGTTGGCTTCATCGATCAAATAGATGCCGAACTGGTCGCACAGCTCATACCAGCGGCGCGGCTGGGGATAGTGGCTGTTGCGCACGGCGTTAAAGTTGAACTGTTTCAACAAAAAGATATCTGCCAGCATGGTTTCTTCGCTGACATACTTGCCGGTATAGCCGTCATGTTCATGGCGGTTGGCGCCTTTGAACAGAATCGGTTTGCCATTCAACAGAAACTGGCCGTTCTTAACCTCGGCGGTGCGGATGCCGGTGCGGGTGCGCACGCGGTGAACGGCTTCACCCTGCGGGGTGGTCAGCGTGATCACAGTCGTGTAGAGATAGGGGTCTTCAGCCGACCACAACCGCGGGTTGCGCAGGGAGAAGGAAAGCGACACGAACAGGTCGCGTTCGCGGTGCAGGGCGTTGCGCGGGGCGAGGCTGTCTTCTAGTGCGGCGGTGAATGGCTCCGCGAAGACAGGCTGTCCATGGGCGTCGTAGAGCATGACCTCCACGCGGTACTCGTTGAGATCAATATCGGGTTGGGCTTTGCCGGCCTGCACATCCACCAGAATTTCGGCATGGCGGTATTGGGCATCCAGGTTGGCACGCACGAAGAAGTCAGCGATATGGGCGGGCGGCAGGGCATACAGGAAGACATCCCGTTGGATACCTGCCATGCGCCAGTGATCCTGGTCTTCGATGAAACTGGCGTCGGACCAGCGTATGACCGCCACGGTGAGGGTGTTTTCACCCTCGATCAGGTGCGCGGTGATGTCAAATTCAGCCGGCAGGCGTGAATCCTGGCTGTAGCCGAGGAACTCGCCGTTGAGCCAGGCATAGAAGGCGCTTTCGACGCCGTCGAAGCACAGGCGCACCTGCTGGCCCTGCCAGTTTTCGTCCACGCTGAATACGCGCTGGTAGACGCCGGTGGGGTTGACAGACGGCACCTGCGGCGGTTGTTCATAGAAGGGCATCTGCACATTGACATAGTGGGGTTTGTCCCAGCCCTGCATGGTCCATGAGCCGGGCACATTGATTTCTGCCCAGTCGCTGATAGCGCCGCTTTCGGCAGCCTGACGCAAAGCGTCGGCATCCTCGCCGTAGGCGAACTGCCACACGCCGTTAAGGCTCTGGCAGAAGGGGCTGTCTTTGAGATGGTTTCTGAGGGCGGCATCCACCGATTCCACCGCAATCACGGGGGTGTGGGCGATCAGTTTGTTAATGGCAACGACCTGTGGGTTTTCCCAGTCTCGCATTGGTTTTCTCCTTATTGCATGGGTATTCGAGAGTATTGTACCTGTTTTGTCGAAGCTTGCAACAAGACTGGGCAGAAAGTTTTCAATTGGTGGACAATCGGCAGATGAAAGCAGTTGAGTATGTTAGCGTTTATGGAATGGGTGTTGCTTAT
>DSBE01000107.1 GCA_011053085.1 Chloroflexota bacterium | reverse complement strand
GAACAAGAATGTTGAAGAAGAAGTTTTTTGCTATGATGTTGGTCTTGCTGATCGCCATGATGGTGATCTCGGCGTGCCAGACCAGCACTCCAGCCCCCGCAACAGAAACAAACGTGGAAGAAGAAATCGAGATGGAAGCTGATGAACTGTCCGCCCTGGCTGGCGACGTGATTGCAGATGGTTCCTCAACCGTCTACCCCATCACCACCGCGGTGGCCGAAGAATTCGCGGCAGTGGCTCCCAATGTGCGCGTCTCCGTAGGCCTGTCTGGCACCGGCGGCGGCTTCAAGAAGTTCTGCATCGGTGAAACCGATATCTCAGATGCTTCCCGCACTATCAAAACCGGCGCTGAATCAGAAGCTGAACTGTGCGCCAACAACGGCATCGAATATATCGAGCTGCTGGTCGCCCTTGACGGCCTGACCGTGATGGTAAACCCCGAAAATGACTGGCTCGAATCTGTCACCCCTGAACAACTCGGTTTGCTCCTCACCGCCAGCACCACTGTCACCAAATGGTCAGACCTCGATCCTTCCTACCCCGACGAAGACATCCTCTTCTTCATCCCCGATCCCGACAGCGGCACCCGCGACTACATGACCGAGATCGTTGAAAAACAGACCGGCGAAAAAGACCTGCGCCAGGATGCCAACACCACTTTTTCGTCCGACGACAACGTCCTCCTCGATGGTATCGCCAATGAGCTCTACTCCTTTGGTTTCTTCGGCTTCGCCTACTACATCAACAACACCGAAGCCGTGCGCGCGGTCCCCGTTGTCAATGATAACGGTGACTCTGTGTTGCCCTCCAACGAAACCGTTCAGGATGGCTCATACAACCCCCTGGCTCGCCCCCTGTTCATCTATGTCAATGTCGAATCGTTGACAACCAAACCCCAGGTGGCTGAGTTCGTCAAATTCTTCCTCAGTGACGAAGGCGCCCCCGCCATCATGGATGAAGTCGGCTACTCTATGCCGCCCGCCGGTTCTTACGACGTCAATATGGATTTGGTGAACAGCACCCTGGCACAATAATTACCCCAACCCTTAGTTTCTGACATGAAATTCAGAGGGACAGATACCCAAAAACATCTGTCCCTCTGAGCAGTAAAAACTCAAAACGCAGCAAGAATAGAGGTCAATATGCTTAGTCAACTTTTGAGAAAACAAACCGGAGTCAACACCCAGTTGCTCACTGCCGCACAGATGAACAACCTCAGGCAGCGCAAATCCGCTGATAAACTTGTCCACAGTATCGTCTTTTTATGTGCGATTTTAGGAATTTTTGTCACCATCGGGATCATCTTCTCGCTGTTCAGCGAAACCATCGGTTTCTTTGCCCGGCCCGAAGTCAATTTATGGGATTACTTCACCGGCACCGACTGGCGCCCACTGGCTTCAGAGGTGAAATCCACCAACTTTGGCGTCAGGCCGTTGATCCGCGGTACCATGATGATCGCCCTAATTTCTGGTGCGATCGCCATTCCCCTGGGTCTTGGCGGCGCTATTTTCTTGAGTGAATATGCCTCTACCAAATTGCGTAAGGTCCTGAAACCCGCCATTGAAATCCTTGCTGGCATTCCCACCGTGGTGTACGGCTACTTTGCGATCAGTTTTATCACACCCCTGTTGAAAACCATCGTCGAAGAGAACCTGGGCGCACGCATGGGCTTTTTCAATGCACTGAGTGCTTCCATCGTGGTTGGCATCATGATCATCCCCATGGTCACCTCCATCAGCGAAGACGCTATGCGTTCAGTGCCGCGCTCCCTGCGTGAAGGGGCGTATGCCCTGGGCGCCACCAAATTTGAGGTTGCCACCAAGGTGGTCGTTCCGGCTGCCCTCAGCGGCATCATCTCTGCTTTCATCATCGCCATATCACGCGCCATCGGTGAAACCATGGCAGTTACCATCGCTGCCGGGGCTACACCACGCATGACCCTCAACCCGCTTGATAGTGTGCAGACCATGACCGCTTTCATCGTGCAGGTCAGTTTCGGCGATGCCCCGGCGGGCTCCATCAACGGTCAATCGATCTTTGCTGTCGGCGCCACCCTGTTCTCCATGACCTTCCTGATGAACATCATCAGCAACAAGATTCTCAATCGATTCCGTGAGGTGTATGAATAATGGACACTGTCCCTGAAAGCTCCAATAGCAATTTTAAAGAACGCCTCGGACTGCGCCAATGGATCGGACGCGTATTCTTTGTCATGATCCTGATGGCCACCCTGTTCGGATTGATCATGCTGGCATTCCTGCTGGCAGATATTGTCATCAAAGGCCACGAGTGGGTGCGGCCCGAATTATTCACCAACTTCCACTCACGCAAACCAGAAAACGCAGGCATGAAATCTGCCATCGTCGGCAGTGGGGTTGTACTTACCTTGACCGGTTTGTTCTGCATACCGGTTGGCATCGGGGCTGCCATTTATCTGGAAGAATATGCCCCGAAAAACTGGCTGACCAACTTCATCAACATCAATATTAACAACCTGGCCGGTGTACCCTCCATCGTGTATGGTATGCTGGGGCTGGTGGTGTTCGGACGCATGTTCGGTATTTTTTCACCCAACTCCTGGTTTGTGAACACCTTCAACCTTCCTGTAACCTCTGGTGCTGTTGGCGGTCTGAAATTCAACCTGTTCAGCCTGCCCTGGCTGGAAATCCATCTGCCCTTCGGACGCAGCATGGTTGCGGGCGGGTTGACCATGGGCCTCTTGATCCTCCCGATCATCATCATTTCTGCACGTGAAGCCATCCGCGCGGTTCCCAACTCCATTCGGTTGGGCGCTTTTGCACTGGGTGCCACCCGCTGGCAGGTGGTCAATACCAATGTGCTGCCGATTGCTGCCCCTGGCATCATGACCGGTATCATCCTCGCCTTGAGCCGTGCCATTGGTGAAACCGCGCCGCTGCTCATCATGGGTGCTTTCTCCTATGTGCCTTTCCTGCCGCAGTCGGTGTGGGATCAGTTCACCGCCATGCCCATCCAAATCTACAACTGGATTTCCTTCCCGCAGACTGACTTCCGCATCCATCTGGCGGCTGCCGGCATCATGGTGCTTCTGGCCATTTTGTTAAGCATGAATGCCGTTGCCGTCTATCTGCGCAATCGCTTTGAAACCCGCTGGTAAAAAGAAATGACTATGTCAATGCAAGTACAAGCCCACCAACAGGCTGCTATTTCCATCGAAGACCCGGTCTTTTCGATCCGTGAGCTGAGTGTGTTTTACAACAACCGTATGGCGATTGATAAAATCTCCCTCGAGATCCCTCGCAACAAGATCACGGCCTTCATTGGCCCCTCAGGCTGCGGCAAAAGCACCCTGCTGCGCTCCATGAACCGTATGAACGACCTCAACCCGGAAGCGCGCTCGGAAGGCGTGGTGCTATTTAACGGCCACAATATCTATG
>DSBE01000209.1 GCA_011053085.1 Chloroflexota bacterium | reverse complement strand
GACAGCCTCTTTGTGCTATCTGGTAGCAATTATAAACGATTCTGCGAAAATGGCTACTGCTTCCAGGGATAATCGAACGCCTTGACACCCGGTGTGGTCACTGACCACAGCCACATGTAATAAGGCTGGATGGTACGCTGTAGTTTCACAAACGGATCGTGCAGTTCGGTCTCTGCCAGCGGAATGTCTACCTCCACCAGCATCTCCACCGGGATCATCTCGTCCACCGGCACGGTCAGGATGAGGTGAATGGGCAATTCTGTGCCCTCAGGCAGGATGATATTGGTGGGCGCGTTGGTGATCGAAAGGCCGCCGGTGGTCAGGCTGACGGTGGCGCTGGTGATATAAACATCCTCACTCAGGTTGACGGTGGTCATCGTATCCAGCAGGACGTCAAATTTGGCAGGCACCTCGGTCTGGATGGGGATGGTGGTCTTGATGCTGGCTTCATCCATGGCAACAAAACTGTCATACAGATTGCCCACCAGGTGGTCATTGATCTGTGCAGTGACCTTCATGGCATTGGAAGCGATCACGATCACCGCTACCAGCATGATCAGGGCGATCAACAAGGCAATCGCCCCGCTGATTGTCCAGAAGATCGGGCCAAGCCGCGCAAGCAGCGGGCCGGGCTCGCGTTTTTCATGCACCGGTTTCGGTTCTTTTTCTTTTTTAACTTTTTCTGGTTCTGCTTTTTCTTTTTTCTTCAGAAATGACAGCGATTTGGTGGTTTTCTTAGCTTCTTCGGGGTTTTCAACTTCTACGGCTTTTTCAGACATCTCGCCGTTGTCATCCTTCTTCAAGGAAGCAAAAAAGGCCGTCACCCGTTCTTTAATAGTTGGTTTCGGCTCCGCGGGGGCCTCCCCCGGTATTTCCTCGATGGGTTCTTCCTCAGGTTCATCCGACCGCACCGGCTCAAACTGCATCTTCGGACTCGCCACTGGTGCTTCCAGCTCTTCAGGTACTTCCAGCTCCTCGGGCGCCAGGGTCTCTTCGACACCTTCCGCGCGTTTTATACTGGCAGGCTCTTCGTTTTCGAAGTCAGGCAGGTCTGCAAACCAGTCGTCTTCATTGCCAAAAGGTTTGTTCTCAGGCACATCGCTTAATTCATCATTTATCTTATCAGGCATAACAACCATCCTTCCATGAAAGCCAAAAAGGAAACGATGCTTTCACTATAGCATAGTTCAAAAAAAGCATGCTTTCGCGGGATATATCTTCTTTAAGGCAGAAAAGACGTCAGCAGTCGCGCTCCAGCATGCGCAGGTCAATCGGCGCGGTCATATCCAGGGTCAGCGGCGTCACCGCCACCAATTGCTCGACCAGCAGGGTGTAGATATCATCACCGGGTTGGATAGCAGGGTCTGTCGGGTTGACGCGGTAATCGATGACCATCTCTCCATGGGCATCCGTTTTGAAGACCGGCTCAAAATAACGGCAGGAAGATAGGCGGGCGGCTTTGCAGCGCGTGTGCGGGGTGGCATTGGCAGGCACATCCACCTTGAGCAGCGACAGGCTGCGGTACACGGGGTCTGTCAGCATCAACTGCGCGAATTTGCGCGCGAAATGCGCCGACACAGAAAAATCAATGGATTCACTGTTGCGCAGATATTCGCCTTCAGGCACCGCACGCGAAACCGCCAGCGCCCGCACGCCATGCAGGACAGCTTCTGATGCCGCCCCGATTGTGCCGGAAGAGATGATGGAGGTGCCCGGGTTTTCGCCGTAATTGATGCCTGACACCACCAGATCGGGCGGATCGTCTTTTAACAACAGCCCCAGCGCCAGCACAACTGCCTTGGCGGGGGTGGCTTCCACGGAATAAGCAGCCTTCACCCGGCAGCCGCCTGGCATGTCATAAGAGACCAGGGAACCATCGGGCCCGGTGTAGGAACGTCCCGCGCCAGAATGCTGGATGCTGGGCGCCACAATGGTCACCTCGCCCAGATCACACAAAGTCTCCGCCAGCAGCCATAGCGCTGAGGAGCGGATGCCGTCGTCGTTGGTCACCAGAATTTTCGCTGTTGCTTGCATGTAATACCTTTCATCCAAAGCCGTGAACCTACCAATCTTACCATGCAACAGGTTTCGGCACCGAAATCATTGCTAAGGGCTGTTGCCAATTCTCTCGCAGCTGCCAGGATTGACCCGGTTACTGGGCCGGTTCCTGCGCCACCGACCAGCGCAGTTCAAGCTCGTCAATGAACAGCTGCGCCAGCGCCGGGTCATCAATCATGATCAGGTTTTCGTCATTGCGCTGATCAGCGCTGTTGGAGAAGTTGAACGACCCGGTAATGACATAGCGCCGGTCGAGGATGATGACCTTGTGGTGCATGGCGGCCGGGTTGCCGTCCTGGCGCACCTCTGCGCCGCTGGCGAGCAGGTCGTTCAGGCAGGAATGGTCGACGCTGCTGCCGCGCGATTCAAAAACACCGCGCACCGTCACACCCCGTTGGTGCAAAGCAACCATCTCGTCACACAGGCCATGCGTGGTGAAAGAATACGCCATGAACAGCACTTCCTGCTGACTCAGCGCGATGATCGGGGCCAGGTTCGCCAGCACCTGGTCTTCAGGGGCAAAGAACACGCGCACGCCGTGCCCGTCAATATACACGGTCTGCTGTTCCAGCGTGGAGGGTGAGGCAGCGCCGAATTCATGGTGCCGCATCTCCTCAAATTCGTTGAGGTAGAGGTCCGCCAGCGCTTCTGAATGGATCAGGAGGGCGTTGTTGTTATTCCTGCAGACCCCGTTGCGGGTCAGGTTGAGCGAGCCGGTCCACACCGCGCTGCGGTCAAAGATGATGAACTTGTTGTGCATCAAGCCTGTTCCGCCGTCGGTCTGCACCTGCACCCCCGCTTGCGCCAATCGCTCGAAATAGGGCGCCTGCGGGTACTTGATCTCGTCATCCGCCAGCCCGTACAGGTCATCGGTGATGAACACCACCTCCACCCCACGGCGGGCGGCGTCCATCAGGGCAAGCGCCACGGATTCAAGGTCAAAGGAAAAGGCGGCGATGTAGATACTCTCCTGCGCCTGTTCGATCTGGCTGACCAGCGCGCGCGTCACCGCCTGTTCATCCGCCATGCTGTCAGCCTCCAGACAACCGCCATCCGCCCCCAACGTGAAATACACCTGCCACCAGTGCGCTTCTTCGGCTTCTGCCTGCACCGGCGCCAAAACTTCCGCTGCGGGGGTTTCGCTCAGCAGGAAAGCTTGCAGCCACTGCGGTGTATCCAGCCGGAAGACCGCCAGCCCCACCAGCAGGATGGTCACCAGCACCCCCAGCCACAACAACATCAATGGCGCGCGCGTGCGGCGCGCGATCAGGGGCAAGGTTCTGCGCAGGCTCACCAATCCTATCAGCGCCATCACCAGGGAGGGCTGGTGAGAAAGCATCTCTTCATGGGTGGGCGGCGGGGGTTTGTGTGCCACAATCGGGTTCCT
>DSBE01000355.1 GCA_011053085.1 Chloroflexota bacterium | reverse complement strand
GAGTTGCTCAAAATCCACCTCTTCCTCTTCGTCCTCATCCTGTGGTTCTTGTTCCGCTTCTTCAACTTCTGCTTCAGCAGGTTCTTCCACCGTTTCAACCGCGGCTTCTTCAACAGCCTCTACTTCAGCTTCAGCTTCAACCTCTACAGGTACTTCCGCCACGATTGCTTCTTCGGTTGCTGCCATTATCTCTTCAACTTCAGGCTCTGCCTCAGCCTCAGCAGGCTGCGGTTCCACACCCATCACCTGGTTTGCCAGGTCGGTGAGGTTACTGATCGCGCGCGGGCCGATGCCCTTGATCTTGCGCATATCTTCGACATCAAACAACACTTTCACCAGCAAATCGCCGGTGTTGTCAAAGCCCGCTTCCTGCAACATAAATTGCAAATGCTCGGGCAAATCACTGTCGAGGATATTCTGGTCATACAACTCAACCGGGATACTTTCGCGGATATCAGCCATGCGTTTTTGTTGTTCGGGGGTATATTTCGGATTGAGCAGGTCGTAAATCGCCTTTTCCACCCGGTCAACAAAGCGGATCAACTGGGCATAATCTTCGCTGACCAGCGGGCGGTTTTCTGCCTGCTTTGCCAGGATCTCTTCGACCTGTTCGATCTTTTCTGCTTCAGTCTCACGCAGGGCTTTGAACAATTCATTCTGCTGCAAGCGATATAACACATCACTGGTGGCTTCGGTCAGACTCTTGATATCAATGCGCCAGCCGGTCAGCCGCGCCGCCAGGCGCGCGTTCTGCCCGTCGCGCCCAATTGCCAGGCTGAGCTGGTCTTCTTTCACCACCACAGTCGCGGTGCGGTTGCGCTCGCTGCGATTCTCATCCAGATAAACACCCACCACTTTCGCCGGGCTGATCGCCTTGGCGATGAATTCACGCGGGTCGTCATTCCATTCAATCACATCGATTTTTTCATTGTGCAATTCACGCACAATCGCCTGGATGCGCACTCCGCGCATGCCGACACAGGCGCCCACCGGGTCAATGCCGGGCTGGGTTGCCTGCACTGCCACCTTGGCGCGCTGGCCAGGTTCGCGGGCGATAGAACGCACTTCGACGATGCCATGATAGATCTCAGGCACCTCGTTTTCTAACAGGCGGCGCAAAAAGCCGCTGTTGGTGCGCGACAGGACAATCTGCGGCCCCTTGGGGTTATCCCGCACTTCGGCGATCAACGCACGCACACGATCCAGATTGCGGAAGCGTTCACCCGGTATCTGGTCACGGCGTGAGAGGATGCCTTCGGCCTGTTTTTCGAGCCCGATAGTCAAACCGCTGGGGTTCGATGCCTGCACCACGCCAGAAACGATCTCACCCACCTGGTTTTCAAAGTAGGAAAGCTGTTCCATACGCTCTGCTTCACGCATGCGCTGCTGGATCACCTGGCGTGCGGTTTGGGCTGCCACCCGGCCGAAATCATCCGGGGTGCTTTCCACCATCACCAGGTCGCCGTACTCAGCTTCGGGATCAAAGCGGCGCGCTTCTTCCAGCACGACCTCAGTGGATTCGTTCATCACATCATCCACCACTTCTTTTTCCGCAAAGATAGAGATACTACCCGTATCAGGATCCACCTTGGCTTCCACCCGTTGGCTTTTTGACGCCCCCACCGTACGCTGGTAGGCAGTCACCATGGCGTGTTCCAAAGCAGTCAGGATCACTTCTCGTGATAGACCGCGTTCTTCTATAAGTTCATTAAATGCCAAAAAAAATTCGTTTTTCATATTCAATTGTCTCCACACTATCCCGTAACACACAGAAAAGTGGGGAAACCCACTTTCCGTTGTGACTACTTCGCAATGAGTGCTTTCATTTTAACATATTCCTGCAAGCCCCGCAAGAGAAATTTCTTTTAATGTCGTTGACTTATTTTATTCTTATACTGCTGCCTTAAAAAGTCAGAGACCAGCCTGCCTTCATCGTATAATAAGGTCAGAGCGGTTTGTACAAAGGAGTTCAGTATGCAAAAAGACAACTATTTGTGGTGGCGTGATGGTGTCATTTACCAGATCTACCCGCGTTCATTCGCAGACAGCAACCAGGACGGCATTGGCGACCTGCGCGGCATCATCGACCGGCTGGATTATCTGGCTGAATTGGGCGTGGATGCCATCTGGCTGTCGCCCATCTTCCCCTCTCCTGATGTCGATTTCGGTTACGATGTCGCCGATTACCGCGGCATTGACCCCAAGTTCGGCAGCATGGAAGACTTCGAGGAACTGCTGGCGCAAGCCCACCAGCGCAACCTGCACATCATCCTTGACCTGGTGTTGAACCACACCTCAGACCAGCACCCGTGGTTTGTGGAGGCGCGCCAATCCAAAGAATCTTCCTTCCACGATTACTACATCTGGCGTGACCCGGCCCCCGGCGGAAAACCGCCCAACAACTGGGCTGCCATCTTCGGCGGCAGCGCCTGGGAATATGACGAGGGTGTCGGTCAGTATTACCTGCACCTCTTTTACAAAGAACAGGTCGACCTCAACTGGCGCAATCCCGTTGTCTATCAGGAAATGATGGATCTCTTCCGCTACTGGTGTGACAAAGGCGTGGATGGTTTCCGCCTGGATGTCTTCAACCTGTGGTACAAACACGCCGACCTGCCTGACAACCCGCGCCAATTCCCCCCATCACCGCCTTTCTTCCGCCCATGGGATCAGCAGAAGCATATCTACGATTATGACCAGCCCGAGATGATGCCTGCCCTGGCGGAAATCCGCTCCATTCTCGATGCCTATCCCGAGCGCTATGCCGTCGGCGAAACCTTCCCGGAAGATGCTGCCTCAGCGGCGCACTACAGCCAGCCCGGTTATCTGCACGCGGCCTTCAACTTTGAATTTACCCATTGCCAGTGGTTGGCGCGGCCCTTCCAGCGCGCCATCGAGCGCTATGAACAACTGTTGAGTGATGAACAATGGCCGTGTTATGTGCTGGGCAATCACGATCTATCGCGCCCTGCCACGCGCTATGCACGCGGTGATGAGGACGGACGCCTCAAGGTAGCCGCTGCCATGCTGCTGACTTTGCGCGGCACCCCCTTCATCTATTACGGCGACGAGATCGGCCAGCGCGACATTCCCATCCGCAAGAAAGAAGACGTGCTCGACCCCATCGGCAAGAGCTTCTGGCCATTCTTCAAAGGACGCGACGGATGCCGCGCACCCATGCAGTGGAATGACAGCGAAAACGCCGGCTTTTCCAGTGCGCAGCCATGGCTACCGGTCAACGCCGATTTTCCCATCCGCAATGTGGAAAACCAGGCCGGTGACCCTGATTCTCTGCTCAGTTTCTATCGTCAGCTGCTCACGCTGCGCCGTGAACACCCTGCCCTGCATCGCGGCAGTCTGCACATGCTGATTGAAGACCCGCGTTTTGTGATTGCCTATGAGCGCCGCTATGAGGACGAAACCTTTATGGTGCTGCTTAATTTCAG